>DATJPE010000084.1 GCA_035506535.1 Actinomycetes bacterium
CTCGCCGACCACCTACCCGGTGTCCTTCACCGGGAAGGGCGACGCCTCAGCGGACGGCAGTGTGCTGACCAAGGTGTCCACGACCTCGTTCACCCTGACCGACGCGGACTCGACCGTGACCACGTGGACGAAGACCGGGACGGTCTGGCTGGTGTCCTCGATCGCCGAGCCAGGCTCGCTGACCACCTCCTACACCTACGACGGGTCGAACCGGGTCACCCAGATCGTCGCCCCCGCCCCGAGCGGGGTGTCGTGCACGTCGGCGCCGACGTCGACGGCCGGCTGCCGAACCTTGACCCTGGCCTACGCCTCATCGTCCACGTCAACGCCCCCGGGGGACTTCGCGGGACGCCTCAAGAGCATCACCTACACCGCGGCCGATCCCCAGAACACCAACACGATGACCACCATCGAGGTGGCGCACTACGCCTACGACTCCGCCGGGCGGCTGGTGCAGGCGTGGGACCCGCGGCTGGACCACTCCGGCTCGCATGTGATGACCCAGTACGGCTACTACTCAGGGACGAACCGGCTGCAGACCTACACCCCACCCGGACTGGCCGCCTGGACCATCACCTATGACGGCAGCAACCGGGTCGCGACCGTGTGGCGTCCCGACGCGGCGCTGGGGCAGACCGCGACCTGGACGATGGCCTACGGGATCAACCCGGCCGGCGGGGGTGGCTCCACCGGGCTGCCCGACCTGTCCGCGACCGCGATGGCGACCTGGGGGCAGAACAGCGACCTGCCGGTGACCGGGACCGCGGTGTTCCCCCCCGACCACGTCCCCTCCGGCACCCCGACCGCCTCGGACTGGCCCTACGCGCCGATCAGCTACCTGGACGCCGACGGTCGTGACGTCAACGACGCCGGCTACGGCGCCGGTGCCTGGCAGATCGACACGACCACGTATGCGGCGAACGGGAGCCTGGTCCGTACCCTCGGCGCGCGGGAGCGCGCGGAGGCGCTGGACACCTCGAACGCGGCGTCGTGGGCGTCCGGGTACGCCAACGCGGTCCGCAACACCGCCTCCTCGGTCACCCGGGCCGCGATGCTGGACAGCGAGGACACCTACGACTCGACCGGGGTGGAGCTGACCGACACCCTGGGGCCGATCCACCAGGTCCGGCTCGACAACGCGACCATCGTGGACGCCCGGACCCACGTCCACACCGACTACGACCAGGGCTCCCCGGGCGGGGCGACCTACTACCTGCCCACCAACACGGCGACCAGCGCACGGACCCTCGACGGCACCGACCACGACACCCGCTCCACCGTCACCGGCTACGGAGCGATCGTCTCCGGGGACCCCACCGGGTGGAGCCTGCGCGAACCCACCCGCTCCACGGTGCACATGGGCGGGAGCAACGACATCATCACCACCACCCGCTACAACCCGCAGGGCCAGGTGGTCGAGACCCGGCTGCCCGGTAACTCCTCCGGCGGCGGCGCGGGAACCACTATTGCTACCTACTGGACCGCGACCGGGACCGGGACGTGCAACGGCAACCCGGCGCTGGCCGGGATGGTGTGCCAGACCGCCCCGGCCGCCCAGCCGTCCGGGGCTCCCCTGCCGGTTCGTGCCCAGACCTATGACCTTTATGGAGACCCGGTCACGATCACTGAGACATATCCCGGTACGAGCACCATCCGGACAGTCACCCTCAGCTACGACTCGGTCGGGCGTGTGACCGGGGACAATCTGTCTGTCTCGCCGACGGCTTCCGGAGGCACACCACTACCGCCCGCCACCATCACCTACGACCCTACGACCGGGTTTGTCACCTCGGTCTCGACCTCAGGCGGGTCGATCGGCCAGACCTACGACACCCTCGGCCGGGTGCACACCTACACCGACGCGACCGGGAATGTGACCACCACCGGCTACGACATCGACGGGCGGGTCGCGACCGTGGCGGACGGGAAGGGCACCGCCACCTACACCTACGACTCCTCCAACGAGCACCGCAGCCTGGTCACCGCGCTAGACACCGGGATGGGCGCCAACCCGTCGGTGTTCTCCGCGACCTATGACGCGGGTGGGGACCTCGCGAGCCAGACCTACCCGAGCGGGCTGGTCGCCACCACGACCGCCAACGATGTCGGGGAGCCGGTCGCCCTGAGGTACGCGAAGACGTCGACGTGGCTGGAGTTCACCCGCACCTTCACCAGCCAGGACCAGGCCGCCACCGACACCAGCCCGCAGTCCGCCCAGTCCTACGGCTACGACCCCGACGCCCGGCTGACCAGCGTGGCTGACACCGTCAGCGGATTCTGCACCACCAGGGTGTATGCGTTCGACCCGACCCTGACCGGCGGGCTGGACTCCAACCGGACCAGCCTGACCAGCTACCCCGCCGTATCCGGGGGGGCCTGCTCCACCGCGACCACCCCGACCACCATCACCAACACCTTCGACACGGCGGACCGGATCACCAACACCGGCTACAGCTACGACGACCTCGGCCGAACACTGACGATCCCCGCCGGCGACGCCGCCTCGGCCAGCACGCTGACGTACTACGCCAACGACACCGTCAACACGATGACCTCCGGGTCGGCCGTACGGACAGTCAGTCTCGATCCCGGTCTGCGCGTCCTGACCATTCAGGACTCGGGTGGTTCGAACCCCGGCACTGTCACGGATCACTACTCGGGCTCGGGTGACAGCCCAGTTTGGGTTACCGAGAAGGACGGGACGTGGACCCGGAACGTCATCGGGGTCGACGGAAGCCTGGCGGCTCTCCAAACCTCCTCGCAGGCCACGCTAAAACTCACCGATCTTCACTCCGACATCGTTGCCACCGTTCCTGACCAGACGTCAGCTACCGGGATCGCGTCCTATTCCGAGAGCACCGAATTCGGTCTCACCCGGGCCGGGGACACCGCGCCAGCCCGCTACGGCTGGCTGGGTGGCGCTCAGCGGGATGCCAGTTCGGCAACGGGTTTGGTGCTGATGGGAAGCCGGGTCTATAACCCATTCACAGGTCGGTTCCTGCAATCTGACAGCATCGAGGGTGGAAACGCGAATGCGTACACCTACCCCACGGACCCGGTGGATGGCGCAGATCTATCTGGTGACTCCATGTGTGCGGCCCCATGTGGTGCGGGAGGCGCCCCTGTCGCTCTTCCAGTCATCAACTTCCCGCCGACCGTCGCCAGCCTCGCGGCGGCCGTGGCCGCCCTCATCGGCGTGTCCGCCAAGCTGCTCGAGGGCATGTCCGAAGAGGCCCTGAAGAAGACGCCTAAGCCGACGAAACGTGAGGACTGCTCGGAAGCTTTGAAACGAAGCAAGACCTCAAACTGCTATGAAGGCTGGACGGGCGTCTACTACATCTGGATTGTTAGGTACGCCGGCGCGCCAACGGACGTTTGGAAATACGGGATCACCACGAACCGCTCGTGGGAGCGGCCGAAATCCCAGCTCAACAAATGCAGGAAGAAGGCGGACCTTGCCGGTGGTGGCGACTGCGGCTACGAGCCACTAGCGAGCTACTCCACTCGCTGGCAGGCTAGAGTCCAAGAGTACTTGCTCATTTTGGAGTATTTCACAGAAAATGACCAGTTCCCTGAAGGCCAACCCAGCGGGATGTGATTCCGAGGCTCCGGAGGTAGCGCAGGTGCCGATTCTGCGGCATGTACAGATCTACCCGTTCTCGGGCTTCTATGACCGCCGGTGGGGAGTCGAGGGACGGGACGAGAGCACTGATCGGATGTGCCGGATCTCGCGGGCGCTGTGCGAGGTGTACAGCGAAGAGGTGAGGGCTCATCGGGTCGCGATGCACTGCTCGATCCTGCGCATCAGCGCGGTCGACTACCCGCCCGGACGCCAGGACTGGGGCTGGGCCAAGTACGTGTCCGGTGCACAGGACTCCATGGAGTGGGGTCATATCTGCGCACCCGAGAGGTTCTCGTCGTGGGAGGCCGTCGCGGCGAAGACCTGGGTGCTGGACGCGGTGCACTCGATCGCGGTGCAGATGGCCGAGTACCGGGGCCTGGACCCCGAGCCGTTCGAGGCGGCCCGGGCGGCGGTGCTGGCGGCGGGGTTCGCCTATCGCCTCGATGGCGCCTGGAAGTCCGCGCCCGGACGGCGGTTGAGGGCGCGGCCGCGGTACTGGCTGCACGACGACGGGTTCGGCCGGGCCGTGGTCGAGGTGAGCGATCCGACGGGGACGGTGGTGGCCCAGACCCCGCAGTTCCTGACCTTCACCACCTCGGAGGGGATGCGCCGCTCGGCGCGCACGCTGCGCTGGGTCCAGCCGCGCCGGCTGCAGTTCATCCCGTTCGCCGACCCGCTCGGGCTGGGCGAGCGGGTCTGGGAGATCACCGTCCGGCCGGGCGGGGACGGGACCGGGTTCGGGGTCGAGGTGAGCGAGGCCGAGGCCGAGGAGATCGACTGGGCGGCGGAGATCGGCAACGCGCTGACCGCGCAGGGCATCCCGCCCGAGCGCGCTGACCGCGTCATCATGCGCGCCCAACGGCAGCGCGAGCACCCGCTGCGCACCGTCGCATCCGAGGGGCCAGTGCCGCTCGGGGCCGCGCGCATCACCCCGCCGAGGCATGCCACCGAGGCTGACTCGCCCCAGACTTAGTGCCGCTGGCGCCATGCCGATTCCAGATCAATCCAGGGGGTGGGAGCGCTGCGCCTTCAGCAGATCCAGCGGTGACCTGCCGCTCTCCAAGGGGGCTGCAGCAGCTCGTGGGTGATGCGGGGTAGTGGGGTGATCGCGCCATGAGTCTGGGCGCACCCCTAGCCTGGCGGGCGTGCCCAGTGTCGAGACCCCGACCCCTAGCACCTCCCCAGGTTACCTGGACCCCATGCGTTGGGGTCTGGCTGTGACGGTGGTGCAGCTAGTCGGGGTCTCGGCAGCGATGGCACGGTGGACGAGCGCGGGAAGCACGGTCTGCTGCTCACGGGTGAGACCTAGTTCTTCGGCGACTTGATCTAAGGCGCTGATGAGGGCAGCGGCGATCTCTTCATCGATCCGCGCCCGCCGTTCTGCGTAACCAGCGCCGATAAGGATCTTGAGAAGCCTCGCGGTCCGGTCCAGGGCACGTTCGTACAGGGTCACCTCCGCGCGCAGCTGCTCCACGCCGCCTGCCGTGGTGTAACGGATGTCCTCAAGGTCGTTGACCCGCACCCCGAGCGCCCTGAGCATCGCGTCCGACTTCGCGGCGAGCTGCGAAACCAGCTCCAAAGGGTCGACCACGCCGTCGAGACCCTCGAACGCCAGGAGCGCTTCAGCTTCGTCCTCCGCGGCTTGGCGTAAGAGCCGGCGCTTCGCGGCGGCGCGGACCTGCGGAGCAGACCCCCCGTGCATGCGGCAGACCGTCGCTCCGGCAACAGGCCACGACCCGCAGCGCTTGCCCGAGCGGGCGTGTGCGGTGCACCGCTGGCCTTCGTTCCGCTTGTTGGCCGTCATGTGTGCCCTCCCTGGTCAGGATTGCCAAAAGGCTAAGTTGGGGTCTAAGACCCAGCGCTTGATCTCGGGCACGGCGGCCAGCGGATTGGATATCCGACGGCACGCCGCTGGCCTGCGCGGAAGCGGCGTGTGAGGACGGCGTGGGAACGTCCCGCGGGGCGGGTCCCTGGGTCATGGACATCCATCTCCTTCACAAAGGCGGCCACGGAAGGCTGCGCAGCGGCAGCGAGCACGAGCGGCCGCCGCTGCGCGGCCTTCGTCACCAGCGGTAAGCGACCGTGGCGCGGGGGACGTCGTCGCCGATGTCGGCGGCGCAGTCACGGCACAGGGACCAGTCGGTCCTCGTGACCGTGTCGTGGAGCCTGCGACAGTTCTCGTCCTCTCCACGGCAACGCTCGCAGCGCAGCCAGTTGCTCTCTCCTTGGTCGATGAGCATGTGCCTGTCCTCTCTGTGTTGGTTGTTGTCGGCGCCGCGGGTCACGACGTCGGGGTTGGCTGGAGCGGGATGCAGGTGGGGTGCTGGGCGAGACCCCTACCGGTGAGCACGTCGCCTAGGCCGTCCCGCGCGCGCGCAACGTCTCGACCAGCGGCAGACCCCATCCGCGGCAGGGCGAGGCCGCGAGCGCGTGTGTCGGCGGGGTGAGACAGAGAGTCCGGGTGCTGCGCGTTGCTGCCGTCGAGGTGCGACAGAGATTCCGGGTCCCCCGTATCTCTTACTAGTGTTTCGTGTATTGGGGGAGGAATCTCTGTCGTACTTTCGGGCCAGTGAGCTATGAGCCAGTCGCTCGCGGACCACAGGTCGGCCGAGTTGTCGGCTTCGGACTTCTTGGTCCGGGTGGCGAGGCCGAGCAGCGCCAGGTCTTCGAGGTGGCGGCTGGCGGTCCGGGTGACCATGCCCACCCGCTCAGCGGCTGCGGACGTGCGTAGCGCCACGTGAGGGTCGGTGAGCAGGACCCGGATTAGGGCGGTGCGGATTGCCGGGACGCAGTCGATGGCGATGCGGCCGACGATGCTCCATGCGGTGTCGGGGTCGCAGCCGATGGCTTCGAGGCCGCCGAGCATCCGGCGTAGCGCAGTGACGAGTCGTCCGGGGCCTTCGATCTGCGGCATGAGGAGGAGCTCGCTGGTGTAGCCGTCTCGTTCGACGCCGGTGCGTGCCCGCACGGTGTAGGTGGCGAGCGCGATGAGCCTGGCGTTCTCCTGCGCGGTGAGGGCGCGGGACACCATGGAGATGTCCGCACCGGCAACCAGTCCGCTCATCGCGTCGGCGAGCTCCTGGCGCATCTGCCGCTCGTAGCCGACGTGGGCCAGTGCGAGCGCGCCGGTGGATGCCGGGTCAACGTCGGGGAGGCGAAGCAGGATGAACCTGTCGCCCAGTCCGGCGATGACGGCGTGGTGCCGGTCGAGGACGGGTGTGACGCCGCCGATGAGTCCGCACTTGCCGTCCCAATGCAGGACGTTCCCGCCGTCTGCGCCGACCGGGCGGTCCCAGCTGCCGTCGTAGATCTCCCGGAGGGCGGCGAGAACCTGCGAGCGGGAGTCGCGCTGCATGCTGAGGACGCTCGTGAAGTCCTTTGCGAGGAGCACCCCGAAGTCGCCGACCTGGCGCAGCATCCCGCCGGTGGCCTGCTTGCTCACGTCCTTCTTGGGGCTGCCGGACAGCAGTGCCGGTTCGGTGAGGGTGGCGACGGGGTGGACGTAGGGCAGTGGAGACACGGACTGCAGCACCTCGGTCTTGCCGGTTGACGGCGGGGCGACGAGCAGCAGCCACACGGGGTCGCCTGGTGCAAGGTTCGCAGCGACGGCGGCCGCGACGGCGTACAGCGGCGCGGGGTCGTCGAGGAACAGCCAGCGCCGGAATACAGTGAGGCAGTCGTCGAGCAGTCGCGCGCTCACACCGGCCCCCGGAGCGTGTCCTCGATGACCTGCCGCCACCGCGGGTCGGTGAGCAGACCGAGGTCGTTCAGCGTCCACCAGGCCGCGATCGCCGGGTCACGGCGCCACGGGACCGGCTGCCGCTGCCACGGGTCCCGGTGGCCCGTGTCGAGTGCGGTGCACCTGTTCGCGGCGGTACGGCGTCTGCGAATCTGGCTCCCTGGGGCCTCCGGGCCGACCTCGATGGTGTGCTTCACCCATCCGTGCTCGGCCCGGATCCGTGACGCCCACGCGGTCGCGTCAATGTCGGCCGACGGGGGTAACGTGACGTCGTCGCCGCCAAACGACGTGGACGCCGCCCCGGGCCGCCGCTCGGGTCGGCGTTCGGCGTTCATGACCCTGCCGCCGGCTCGATTCCGAGGGCGGCGAGGAGTCCGTCCGGGCCCCCGGTGACGACCTTGTAGCTGACGCCGATCCGGATCACCTTGCACGGGAACGTCCCCGTCTTCAGCAGCTCGTAGCCCTTGCCTCGGGACATGTCGAATGCCTTGAAGGCGACCGGGTCGGGGCTGACCACGGCTGGCAGGGCGAGGAGCTCCTGCCGACTCATACCCATCGCAACTCCCCTCGGTTCTCGGGTAGTACCTTGTGTAACGAGTAGTCACCTTTTAGACTGCTACTGCATCCCGCCGCATCCGTGTTCAGCGTGGGTGACGGGATGGGACAGGACCAACGTCACGGCGAGAACTTGAAGGGAGGTACTCGTTGACCGAGGCGAGGAGGATCACCGTCGAGGAGATCCCGCCTACCCAGCCCGTCCTCCTGGAGCGCACCAGCAGTGGCCACCTGTACTACGTGCCCGCTCGCTTCCGTGCCACGGTGAACGAGCCGGCGCTGGGAGGCGTGACCGCCCACCTGGTCATCGTCACGATGCCGCCCCGTAAGCCCCGTGTTCAGGAACTCTCCCTGGAAGCGTCCCGAGAGAGCGGCTGGGAGATCTCGGGCAGCATCCTGCGCACGTGGAACATGCCCACCGCCGTCAACGAGGCGGTGAAGAAGATCCGGAAACGGGGCCGCAAAGTGCGACCGTCCGACGTCCGCGGTCAGGCCATACCCGCCGGGGCGTTCGTCACCGAGAAGGACGTCGACCACAGCAAGGGGGGACCCGAGGGCAGAGTCCTTGTCGACGACCAGACAGAGATCTACGTCAGCGGCCGCGAAACCAAGCTGCCCCCCCGGGTCATCGAAGCCGCGCGCCTCTACACCAGCAGCGAAGCGCCAGCACACGGGCGGTTGGAGTGGGTGCAGCAGCGGATGGGCGTCGCCAGCAAGCAGACCGCCGCGAACTACATCACCCGAGCCCGCAAGGTCGGGCTGATCGCCGACAAGCCCCGCGCCTACACCCCGACCGACCGCACCCCGCCGGTCAGGTACCAGCACCCCGGCATCCCGCGCGCCGCCAAGGACGTCGCCCGCCGAGTGCAACCCCGCACACGAGGGAAGGACAGTTCGACATGAACCAACAGATTCAATGCTCCCGCTCGTCCCTACATCTGAGGGCGGTCAAGTCATGACCGGATCCGGGTCGGTGTTCCGCCGTTGCGCGTGCCGAGGGGAGGACGGCAAGCAACTCGGCTCGGCCTGCCCCAAGCTGGCCGCCAACGGCAAGCACGGATCGTGGTACCTGCAGATCAGGCTGCCCGGGCAAGCCACGCCCTACCGGCGCGGCGGTTTCGCCCGCAAGGCGGACGCACTCTCGGCGCTGAACGGGCTGCGGGAACGGCTCGGCCGGGGGGTGAGCGCACCGGATCGGCAGACGACCGGGGAGTTCCTCGAGGCGTGGCTGGCCGGCAAGCGCAGCCTGCGTGCGACCACCCGGCACGCCTACGCCGCGCACCTGCGCCTGCACCTGATCCCCGTCCTCGGCGCGATACCCCTGGACCAGCTCCGCCCGGAGGACGTGACCCGGCTCGTCGACCACGTCCTCGCCACTGGCGCTGGCCCGCAGACCGCGCGCCGGGTCCATGCCACCCTCCGCTCCGCGCTGAACACGGCGGTGAAGCAGCGGCGCCTCCCGTACAACCCAGCCGTGCACGTCGAGCTGCCGGAAGCTCACCGTCCCCCCGTGCACCCGTGGGAGCCCGACGAGCTCGGCAGGTTCCTCGACGCCGCCGCTGCTGACCGCCTCGGGTCCTTGTTCGAGGTCATGGTCTGGACGGGGCTTCGCCGCGGGGAGGTGTGCGGCCTGCGCTGGGTCGACGTCGACCTCGAACGCAAGGTTCTGCGTGTGCGGCAGCAGATCGTGAAGCTCGGCCGAGAGACCCTCGTGGGGCGGCCCAAGACAGCCTCCGGGGAGGACCGGGTAGTGGAGCTGGACGAGGCGACCACCGGCACCCTGCTCGCGCACCGACTGCTGCAGGACGCGGAACGGGACAGGCTCGGCGCCGCGTGGCAGGACTCCGGGCTCGTGTTCACCCGCGAGGACGGGTCGGCGCTGCACCCGGACTCGGTCAGCCGCCGGTTCGTCACCCTCGCCCGGAAGGCGGGACTCCGCCGGGTCCGGCTTCACGACCTGCGGCACGGTCACGCCTCGGTGCTGCTCGCGGCCGGTGTCCCCATGCCCGTGATCAGTAAGCGACTCGGGCACTCCTCGATCGTCATCACGAACGACACCTACAGCCACCTGTTAGAGGGCGTCGGGCGGGCCGCCGCTGAGGCTGCTCGCGGGATCGTCCCCCGGTCTGTTCCCACACCGTTCCCACAAGGCCCCCTCGCGGTACCCGCCGAGAGCCGTACCGAGGACATCCGTGCAGGTCAGGAGGGTGGGGCGGGTGGGGCTCGAACCCACGACCGACGGATTATGAGTCCGCTGCTCTGACCGGCTGAGCTACCGCCCCTCCTACGGCGACCCTACGGCCCGTGTGCCCGCGCCGGCGCCGGCGCCGGCCACCCGCGCCGTGCCGCGGCCGATTCCCGCTGGGTCCATGTCGGGGCGTCGTGATGAGATCGACGTGTGACCCGCCGAGGCCTGGTGCTCTTCGTCGCCATGAGCCTCATCTGGGGGATCCCGTACCTGCTCATCAAGATCGCCGTCCGCGAACTGACTCCGGCGTCCCTCGTGCTGTGCCGGACCGCCCTCGGCGCACTGGTGCTGCTGCCCTTCGCGATCTCGGGCCGGCACCTGCGCCCGCTGCTCCCCCACTGGCGGATGCTCGCGCTCTACTCCATCGTCGAGATCACCATCCCGTGGCTTCTGCTCGGGCACGCCGAGCAGAAGCTGACCAGTTCGCTGACCGGCCTGCTGGTCGCGACCGTGCCGCTGGTCGGCGCGGTCATCGCCCGCTTCACGGGCGACCACGAGCGCTTCCACGCCAGGCGCGCGCTCGGCCTGCTGGTCGGCCTGGCCGGCGTGGCCGCGCTGGTCGGCCTCGACCTCGACCAGATCGACCTGCCGTCCGTGGGCCTCGTGTTCGGTGTCGCGGTCTGCTACGCGGTCGGGCCGTGGATCCTCTCCCACAAACTGAGCGACGCCCCGCCGCTGGGCGTGGTCACGGCCTCGCTCCTGCTGACGGCGGCCATCTACCTGCCGATGGGCGTGGCCCAGCTGCCCGGATACTGGCCGTCCACCGAGGTCGTGGCCTCGGTGGTCACCCTCGCCCTGGTCTGCACCGCCCTCGCGTTCGTGCTGTTCCTGGCGCTGATCGCGGAGGTCGGCCCGGTCCGTGCGACCGTCATCACCTACGTCAACCCGGCCGTCGCGGTCGCGCTCGGCGTGGGGCTGCTCGGGGAGCCGTTCACCGCCGGTACCGCGGTCGGTTTCGTCCTCGTCCTGGCCGGCTCTTACCTCGCGACTCGGCGGGCCCCTCAGGCGCGCCCAGTGGCCGCGCAGGCGCTCCCGGCAGAGGCCTGAGGGAGGCGGGAGCGGTGGCTCCCGCGACTGGACTCGAACCAGTAACCGTCCGATTAACAGTCGGATGCTCTGCCAATTGAGCTACGCGGGATCAGCGACTACGGGCGAGTCAGGTTATCAGCACGCTGCGTGGCGCCCGGACGCGCGAACGGCCAGGTCACTTGGCAGAAGGCGGTCGGCGGGTATGGAGTATGACCCGAGCCGATCAAGGAGACCACATGCGCCTCACCGAACCGTTGAGCTTCGTCCTCGGCGCCGCCGTGGGGTTCCTCGCCGGAACCTCCGCCGCCCGTCGCCAGTACGCCCAGCTTCGCGACGCCGCCGACACCTTCGTCCACGACCCGGCGCTGCGTGACCGGGCGACCAAGGCCACCTCCGCCGCGACCTCGGCCGGTACGGCAACAGTCGCGAAGGCCAAGGACGTGGCCGGCAACGTCACGACGGCCGTGAAGTCCAAGATCGGCGCCAGCCAGAACGGCTCGGACTCCTCGATCGACATCACCGAGAGCAGCGACACGACCGTCTGACGTCGCTGTCGTCGGCGGCGGCTCGCCGGTCAGACCCCGTACGTCTGCCGCAGCCGCTCGAGGGCCTCGTGCGCCAGCCGCCGCAGCTCGGGGTCCGCGGGGTCCAGGCCGGGGTCGAACGCCACCGTCCAGCGCACCTCGCTGTCCCCGAACGGGACGCGGCGTGCGCTGAAGCGCGCTCCCGCGTCGCCGCGCAGGTCGACGTGCTCGCTGACCAGGATCGAGGCGCGCACCCGTTCGCGGATGACCTCGGGCAGCAGGCCGCAGTCCTCGACGTCGAAGACGTGGGTCTCGCGCGCCGTGACCACCCGCAGGAGGGGGTCCTCCCACGTCGCCGCGTTGACCCGGTCCCAGTCGATGCGCAGGCCGCGCGCCGGCACGAGCAGCGCCAACCTGGTCGCCTGCAGCTCCTCGCCGGTGACCAGCCTGGCCTGAGCGAGCACGGCGCCGGTCCGGGGGCTCACCCGCTCCCCACTGCGAGCTCCCGTAGCTCCCGGCGTCGCTGCTCCAGCGCGACCAGCTCGCCGAAGAGCTCCTGCATCGCTTGCGGGTCCGAGCCGTCGAGGCGTTGCAGCTGCGAGCGGAGCTCGCCCTCGCGCCGCACGACCACCCGCTCCCCCACCCGCGCCGCTTGGGCCTTCGCGTAGCGGGAGTCCGGCTCGCCGTCGCAGCGCAGCGGCTCCACCGCCAGCTCGGTGATCAGCGAACGGATCGTGTCGTCGCCAGCGAGCTCCTGCAGGGTCTCGACCCACGCGCGGGGCTGCTCCGCCGCGGCGCGCGGTCCGCCAGCGGCGAGCACGACCGCGGCCACCTTCGTGTACGCCGGGTGCCCGAACGCCTCGGGCACCAGGGCGTCGAAGCCGTCCTCGAGCAGCGCCGGCACCTGGATCGCGCACTTCAGGGCCTCGCGGTCGACGGTGAGCCGGTGGTCGGACGGGTCGGGTCGGGTGGCTGCGCCGGCCTCGCCCTTCTCGGCCGGTCGGGCCACCGCCTCGGTCACGTGCTGCGAACGGTCGCCGGACGCTGGACCCCGGGGGGTCCGCCCGGAGACGGTACGCGCGGCCGCACGTACCGCCTCGGCCACCGGGCGGGCCTCCATCCCGAGCCAGCCGGACAGCCGACGGGCGTACTCGTCGCGCAGCGCTACGTCTCGGATGCGGGCGACGATCGGGGCGGCCTCGTTGAGGGCGGCGATGCGGCCCTCGGGATAGGACAGGTCCTCGCCGCGCAGCACCGAGCGGATGGCGAACTCGAAGAGCGGTACCCGTGACTCGACGAGCTCGCGGACCGCCTCGTCGCCGCGCTGCTGGCGCAGCTCGCAGGGGTCCAGCCCCGAGCGCTCGATGGCGACGAAGGTGCGCGTCACGAACTGCTGGTCCTCGCCGAAGGCGCGTACCGCGGCTTTCTGCCCGGCGGCGTCGCCGTCGAAGGTGAAGATCACCTCACCGCGCAGGGCGTCGTCGTCCATGAGCAGGCGGCGCAGCACCTTGATGTGCTCGCTGCCGAACGCGGTCCCGCAGGTCGCGATCGCCGTGTCCACCCCGGCGAGGTGGCAGGCCATGACGTCGGTGTAGCCCTCGACGACGACCGCCCGCTGCTGCTTGGCGATCTCGCGCTTGGCCAGGTCGAGTCCGTAGAGGACCTGGCTCTTGCGATAGATGGGGGTCTCCGGGGTGTTGAGGTACTTCGGCCCGTCGTCGTCGGCCAGCAGCTTGCGGGCGCCGAAGCCGACGACGTCGCCGGCCAGGTCGCGGATCGGCCAGACGAGGCGGCCCCGGAAGCGGTCGTAGACGCCCCGCTGTCCCTGGACGACCAGCCCGCCGGCCAGCAGCTCGGCGTCGGTGAACCCGGCCCCGCGCAGGTGGCGGGTGAGGTGGTCCCAGCCCGCGGGGGCGTACCCGACCGCGAAGCGGCGCACGGCCTCGTCGTCGAACCCGCGTTCGGCGAGGAAGCGGCGGCCCGGCTCGGCCTCAGGCGTCGCGAGCTGGTCCTGGTAGTACATGGCCGCCGCCTTGTGCGCGGCCACGAGCCGGGTCCGCTGGCCCTGCTGCCGCCCGGGTGCCGACCCGGCCTCCTCGTAGCGCAGCTGCACCCCGGTGCGCGCCGCGAGCTGCTCGACGGCCTCGCTGAAGCTCAGGTGGTCGAGCTTGACGACGAAGTCGAAGGCGTCCCCACCCACTCCGCAGCCGAAGCAGTAGAACAGCCCCTTGGCCGGGCTGACCTGGAACGACGGCGACTTCTCGTCGTGGAAGGGGCACAGGCCCTTCAGCGAGCCGCCGCCGGCCGAGCGCAGCTGGACGCGCTCGCCGACGACCTCCTCGATGCGGGCCCGCTCCCGGACAGCCGCCACGTCCTCCACGCGGATCCGGCCGGCCATGCCAGCGAGTCTACGGTCGCCGGCGACGTACCCCCTCCGATCCGTCCACCGCCCCCGATCTTCCGAATGAACGCGGCGTTCAGTCGGTCCTATTGGAGCAATGTCGCGTTCAGTCGAGAAAAGGGGGGCGTTACAAGGGGCGCCAGGCTCGGTGGTGGGGGACGTTCATCGGGGGTTCGAGGAACTCCTCGGGCTCGATGCGAAAGCCGTGGCGGCGGTAGAAGTCGAGGGCCACCGAACGGGCGTTGCACCAGAGCAGGCGCCCGCCGGCGGTGGTGACCAGGTCGATCCCGGCCAGCAGCAGCGCCGAGCCGACGCCGGTGCCCCGCACCTGCTCGGCGCTCGCCATCCCGCGCAGCCGCCAGGCCGGGCCGGCCACCGGCGGGGACCCCTCCGGCCAGGGCGAGGGGAAGTACGTGGCGCAGCCGACCACCCGCCCGTCGGGCCCACGGACCGCGAGGTGGTGCGCCCCCGGGTCGCCGTCCTCGGCGTACCGGGAGGCGTCGAGCGCCAGCCCGGGACGCAGTACGGCGCTGCGCAACAAGACGACGTCGTCGACCGAGACCTCCTCGACCGCCGGCAGCGCACGCCCGCCCCCAGCACGCTCAGCCACGCCGCACCTCGAGGGCCGCGGACCTAGGCACGCTCGCCCCGGCCCGGCGCAGCCTCAGGCACCCAGGACCTCCCCCAGCGGCACGCCGGCGTCGGTGAGCCGCGCGACGTCGACCGGGCGCCGGGCACGGACGAGGGCCTGGATCGCGTCGGTGACGTCCCACACGTTGACGTTCATCCCGGCGAGCACCACGTCCGCAGCGTCGAGCCAGAAGGCGACGAACTCCCGGCCGGCGACGTCGCCTCGGGTGACGACCCGCGCGTACCCCTCCGGGTGGCCGGAGAACTCCATGCCCAGGTCGTACTGGTCGGAGTAGAAGTACGGCACCCGGTCGAAGCTGACCTCCTGGCCGAGCATGGCGCGTGCCGCGGCCGGGCCGGCGTGCAGCGCGTTGGCCCAGTGCTCGACGCGCAGGTGCCGCCCGAGCAGCGGCGAGTACGCCGACGCGACGTCGCCGGCCGCGAACACGTCGGGGTCCGACGTACGCAGGGACGCGTCGACGACCACCCCGTTGTCGACGGCCAGCCCGGCGGCCTCCGCCAGGTCGGTCGCCGGCCGGGCGCCCACGCCGACCACCACGACGTCGGCCTCGTGGGGGGTGCCGGCGGCGTCCACGACGGTCCACGACGGGCCGTGGCGCTCCAGGGCGCTGACGCCCGTCCCCAGCACCAGGACGACCCCGTTCGCCCGGTGCAGGTCGGCGAACACCCCGCCCATCTCCGCGCCCAGGGCGGCCAGCAGCGGCGCCGGCTGCGGCTCGATCACGGTCACGTCGTTGCCGTACGTCCGCGCGGCCGCGGCCACCTCCAGGCCGATCCAGCCGCCGCCGACCACCACGACCCGTCGGCCGCCCGGCTGCAGGTCGGCACGCAGCCGCTCGCTGTTGGCCAGCGAGCGCAGGTAGTGCAGCGGCGCGTCCTCGGCGCCGGGGACCGCGAGCTTGCGGGGGAAGGCGCCCGTGGCCAGCAGCAGGCGGTCGTAGCCCACGGCGCCGCCGCCCTCGAGGGCGACGGTGTGCGCGGCCAGGTCGATCCCCGAGGCCCAGGTGCCCAGGCGCAGGTCGACGTCGTGGGCGGCGTACCAGCCCGGCTCGTGCACCTGCGCCTTCTCGGCCGCCTCGGTTCCGAGCAGGAAGCCCTTCGACAGCGGTGGACGCTCGTACGGCACCTGCTTCTCGCCCGAGACGAGGACCACGCTGCCGTCGAAGCCCTCGG
>DATJPE010000085.1 GCA_035506535.1 Actinomycetes bacterium
GCCGGCGATCACGTTCCGCGTCGCGGAGCCGGACAAGCTCCGCGCCTGGATGGTCGCGAACGGCCTCGAGGGGAAGCTGACCGTCAACTCCCAGTGGCTGACGGCGGCCTGCGGGGACCGCGCCGTCGAGGGGGAGCCGCTTCCCGACGGGGTGGTGATGTCCGGCGCGTACAACAAGACGAACTACCGGAGGGGCTAAAGTGGAGTGGGTACTCGCCGCCCTCGCTGGCGCGACGTTCGCACTGACGGTCATCCTCTATCGCGACCTGGTCTCGGCCCGCTACGAGGCCCAGTCCTCCCGACGGGAGGCCGAGGCTTACCAGCGGTATGCCCGACAGACCCGGGACGAGCTGTTCGAGGCGACGCACTGGTTCAACGAGGAGGTCCAGCGCGAGCGGCGCCGCGCGGAGTTCTGGTTCCGGGAGGCGCGGAGGTGCTGAGGGAGATCACCCCGCCGCCCTACGAGGAGAGGGAGGCCCACGCCCCGAGCGAGTTCGTGGCCACCCAGCGGGAGGAGCGGAGGAGGCGGAAGCGGCAGCGCAAGCTGAGGGACGACCTCGAGCGGGCGCTCGGCCTCGCGAGGGAGCTGCGCCCGGACCTGTGGGCGCGGACCGAGGCCGTGGCGCGGATCATCGACCCGTCGGCGTTCGCCGACGACTGGGTCGCCAGCCCGCCGGAGGCGGCGCGGACCCACGCGCTGAAGCTGAAGGTGCTCCGCGGCGTGGCGACGCGGCGCGCGCAGGACGTCCTCGAGTACCTCGGCGTCAACACCGAGACGGACTGGGGCGAGGTCCTCGCGCACCTGGCCGAAGGGTGAGGGGCCTCTCGCGCCTGGCGGCCGGGTTCTCTGACCGGGCGCTGCGCGAGGTGGCGGAGATGCTGGTACGTTCGGACGCCGCTGCAATCCTGCAACGGCGTCCGAGGCGCCGAAACGGTAACGGTAAAAGGAAGAAGGACGGATGGAAGACAAGGACAAGTACGCGGTCGTGAAGGCGGAGACCGGCGGCGCGATCGCGCTCCCGGACTACATCAAGCCGGCGACGTCCGGCGCCATGGGCGAGCTGGACCGGGACGACCTGGTCCTCCCGCGCCTGGCGGTGGCGCAGCCGACGGCCCCGGAGCTGGTCCGTGGCGGGACGAAGTACATCCCCGGGCTGAACCAGGGGGACCTGTTCAACACGCTCACGCGCGAGAAGGTCGAGCAGCCCGCGCGGGTCGTCGTCGTGCGCCGGGAGCCGACGCGCGCGATCGAGTTCGCGCCGATGGAGGACGGCGGCGGGATCGTCGACCGCAACGTCCCGACGACGAAGGACGCCGACGGGCGGTACACCGACCCGCGGATGCGGTTCACCGAGGACGAGAACGGCGAGACGGTCAAGCCGGTCGCCACCGAGCTGCGCGAGTACGTCGCCCTCCTGCTGACGCCGACCGGCCTCGAGCCGATCGTCCTCAGTTTCAAGGGGACGTCGCTCGGCGCGGCGAAGGCGCTCAACTCGCTCCTCACCCTCCCGCTGAGGGGGAGGAAGGTCGAGCCCTGGGCCCGCGTCGTCGCGGTCGTCGCGAACCCGACCAAGAACGCCAAGGGCGCGTACTTCGTCTTCGGCGTGACCCAGGTCGGGATGGCGGACGCGGCCACCTACCGGACGGCCGAGGAGACCCTGAAGGGCTTCAGCGGCCGGAAGGTGGCAGACGACCAGGAGCTGGAGTCCGCTCCGGCGCCTGGTCGGGAACCGGGCTCCGACGACGCGGAGTTCTGACGTGCGCCGCGTCGTCGTCAGCGGCGGCCCGTCGCCCCGCGACGTCCGGGTCCGCGACTCGGAGACCGGCGCGGACCTGACCAGCCTGTTCCTGAGCTTCACGCTGGTCGCGGACGGGAACAAGCTCACGACGATCAAGCTGAATGCGTTCGCCGAGGCCGAGGACGTCGTCGCGGAGGACGAGTCGTGCGCCTGAAGCTGCGCCTGAAGCTGCTCACGGCCGCCGTCCTCGGGTCGGCCCTCGCGACGGCCGTCGTCTTCCCCGCGGCGACGGCCGCCTTCTCGCTCGCGCTGGCCGCCCTCGCGCTGATGGCGGTCGCGAGCGACGTCGGCAAGCTCACGAAGGAGAAGGTCGCCGAGGCGTACGCCGCGGGGTACCTCGCCGGCCGCCGGCGGGAGGCGGCGCCGGCGGACGCGAAGCGAGGGAACTAAGGACCTTGGCCCCGAAGCGTGGGACTAGCGCCGGCCCCCAGACCTACGACACTAGGCACGGGCCCGGGCTGGGCGGTTCGACTCCGCCGAGGGGCTCCACTACCGGCGTGGCCCCGGACCGTGACCCCGGGGCGAACTTTTGAGGGGAGAGAAGCGATGACGGTCGA
>DATJPE010000086.1 GCA_035506535.1 Actinomycetes bacterium
CGGGCTGGACGGCGCCCACGACCTGGTGCCCCGCGGCCGCCAGCGCCCGCAGCACCCACCGCCCGACGAAACCGTCCGCGCCGGTGACGAGTACCGTCATGCGGACCGCTTCAGGCGCGCGAGGTCGGCGTCCACCATCATCGTCATCAGGCCCTTGAAGTCCACCGTCGGCGTCCAGCCGAGCTTCGCCTTCGCCTTGGTGGGATCGGCGAGCAGCGTGTCCACCTCGGCCGGGCGGTCCTGCGCCGTGTCGTGGACGACGTGCCGGCGCCAGTCGAGGCCGGCGTGGCCGAACGCCAGCTCGCAGCAGTCGCGCACGCTGTGCTGGACCCCGGTGCCCACGACGTAGTCCTCCGCGCCGCTCTGCTGGAGCATCCGCCACATCGCGTCCACGTAGTCCCCGGCGAAGCCCCAGTCGCGCTTGGCCTCGAGGTTGCCGAGCCGCACGTCCTTCGCGAGGCCGAGCTTGATCCGGGCCACGCCGTCCGAGATGCGGCGCGTGACGAACTCGAGGCCGCGGCGCGGGCTCTCGTGGTTGAACAGGATGCCGCTCGCCGCGAACATCCCGTACGACTCGCGGTAGTTCACCGTGATGTGATGTCCGTAGGCCTTCGCGACGCCGTAGGGCGAGCGCGGGTGGAACGGCGTGGTCTCCGTCTGCGGGGTCTCCCGGACCTTCCCGAACATCTCCGAGGAGCTGGCCTGGTAGAACTTCGCGTCCGGCTTCGCGAGCCGGATGGCGTCGAGCAGCCGCGTCACGCCGAGCGCGGTGAACTCGCCCGTCAGCACCGGCTGGCTCCAGGAGGTGGGGACGAACGACTGGGCCGCGAGGTTGTACACCTCGTCGGGCTGGGCCGCCTTGACCACCGACTGGAGCGAGTGCTGGTCGAGCAGGTCGGCCGGGACGATCTCCATCCTGCCGACGAGGTGCTGGATGCGCTCGTAGCTGTCGTGCGACGTCCGGCGGACCACGCCGACCACCCGGTAACCCTTGGCCAGGAGCAACTCGGCCAGGTAGGACCCGTCCTGCCCGGTGACTCCAGTGATCAGCGCGGTCGGCATGTAGGGCCCCCAAGCAGGTGGCAGCTCGTCGTGGCGGGCGCCGGGGGGCCACCCCCCGCTGCCAGCCCGCCACTTGAATCAAGT
The DNA here is from genome assembly GCA_035506535.1 of Actinomycetes bacterium. NCBI lineage: Bacteria > Bacillati > Actinomycetota > Actinomycetes > Actinomycetes bacterium. The sequence continues at coordinate 1,147 of DATJPE010000086.1, forward strand.
GCCAGAGCCGGCTAAACTTAGCGGCTGCACTGCACTTTTTGAAGCGAGGCTGGAATGGCGCGCGTGTGCGCGATCTGCGGCAAGGGCCCGACGTTCGGGCACCACGTATCGAATGCCAACAACAAGACCACCCGCCGGTGGTACCCCAACCTGCAGGCGGTCCGGGCCATGGTGGACGGCGCCCCGAAGCGGATCCGGGTGTGCACCCAGTGCCTGAAGTCGGGGAAGGTCGTGAAAGCGGCGAGGGGCGTGGGGGCAGGGGTTGGGGGTTAGGGGTTAGGGGTTAGAGGAGAAACAAAGCGGGGGACCCGACCAGGTCTCCCGCTTTCGTCTTGCCACACCCTACACCCCAAGCCCGACACCCTACTCCTTCAGCAGTTCGATCCTCGCCGTTTCGCCGCCGTCGCCGACCCGGAAGCCCAGCTTGATGATCCGGGTGTAGCCGCCCGGCCGCGCCTGGAAGCGGGGGCCCAGCTCCTTGAAGAGCTTGGTGCTCACGCCCTTGTCCTTGACCCGGCGCTCCACCATGCGGCGGGCGTGCAGGTCGCCCCGGCGTGCGAGCGTGATCAGCTTCTCGGCGACCGGGCGCAACTCCTTGGCCTTCGCCACGGTGGTCGTGATGGCGCCGTGCCGGAACAGGTCCGTCGCCATGTTGCTGAGCATCGCCCGGCGATGCGAGCTGGTCCTCGAGAGCTGCCGATCCTTGGCGCGGTGCCGCATCAGACCTGCTCCGTCTCCGCGACCACGGTGCGCACGACGGGCTTGGCGCCCACCTCGAGGATCTGCACGCCGCCGTCCACCTCTTCCCACTGCATCCCGAAGTTGAGGCCCTCGCGGAGCAGCAGCTCGGCGATCTCGGCCACGGCCTTCTCGCCGACGTTGCGGACCTTGAGGAGCTGCTCCTCGGTGTTGCGCACCAGGTCGCCCAGGGTCCGGATGTTCGAGTTCTTGAGCGAGTTGATGGACCGCACCGAAAGGCCGCAGTCGTCGATCGAGCGGGCGAACAGGCCGAACAGGCGCTCCACGTCGTTCGAGGGCTCGGCCGGCACTTCGGCCGGCACCATCGGGACGGTGCCGAACGAGATGAAGTACGAGAAGTGGTGCTGGGCCAGGGCGGCGGCGTAGGCCACCGCGTCCTCCGGCGTGATCGCGCCGTTGGTCTCGACCGTGAGCGTCAGGCGGTCGAAGTCGGTGCGCTGGCCGACGCGGGTCTCGGTCACCGTGAAGTTGGCGCGCTTGACCGGGCTGTAGATCGAGTCGATGCGGACGACGTCCACCGGCATCGCCCGGTCGACCGGGTGCAGGTCGGCGTCCAGGTAGCCGCGGCCCTTGTTGACGTACAGCTCCATCGTCAGGTCGCGGTCGTCCTGCAGGGTGAAGAGCAGGTGGTCCGGGTTCACGACCCGCACCGAGCCGTGCTCCTCGATGTCCCGGGCGTAGACGGGTCCCGCCGCGCTGCGCTTGATGTGCAGCGTGGCCTCGTCCACCTCGGGCACCAGCACCAGGGTCAGCGCCTTGAGGCGCTGGATGATCTGGTGCACGTCCTCCACGACACCGGAGACGGTCTGGTGCTCGTGCTGGACCCCGTCCATCCGGAAGGCCCAGACGGCGGAGCCGCGCAGGGAGGACAGGAGCATCCGGCGGATGCCGTTGCCCAGGGTGTAGCCGAACCCGCGCTCCAGCGGCTGCAGCCGGAACTCGGCGGCGTTCGGATCGTCCTCGCGCTTGGTCATCTCGACCAGGTGCGGGCGGACGAGCCCCGTGAGATCA
>DATJPE010000087.1 GCA_035506535.1 Actinomycetes bacterium
GCTGAAGGACTTCGAGGAGAAGTTCGGCGTGACCGCCGCGGCCCCCGTGGCCGTGGCCGCCGCCGCCCCGGCCGCCGGTGGCGGTGCGGGCGGTGGTGAGGAGGCCGAGGAGCAGGACGAGTTCGACGTCATCCTGACCGCGGCCGGCGACAAGAAGATCCAGGTCATCAAGGAGGTGCGGGCCCTGACCAACCTCGGTCTGAAGGACGCCAAGGACCTGGTCGACGGCGCCCCCAAGCCCGTCCTCGAGAAGGTGTCGAAGGAAGACGCCGAGAAGGCCAAGGCCCAGCTCGAGGAAGCCGGCGGCAGCGTCGAGCTCAAGTAGCCCCGAGCACTGCCCAGCTCTCAGCGACGAGGCGGCATCTCCGTACCGATCCGGTACGCAGGTGCCGCCTCGTAGCGCGTGCGGGCTCGGATCGCGGACCGGCGGGCCATGACCGAGCCGGCGATGCCGGCGAGGAGCAACGCGGCGGCGACGGCGAGGAACGGCCAGGGGCTCCACTCCTCGACGCACGACGTGCTCGACGGCGTGATGGTGCAGATGTTGCCGGGACCGTCGCGGTTCAGCCACGCCACGAACAGCACGGGCAGCGCCAACCCGCACGCGAGCGCGGGTGCTGCCGCCCGGGCCCGCGGGCGAGTGACGAGCGCCAGGGCGAGCAGGCCGACGACCGGTACGAGGAACACCAGGGGCGTGAACGTCGCGAGCACGGCCAGCGAGCCGACCGTGCCGAGCCCGACCCACGCCGGATACGACCACCACCGAGGTGGTCCCGGCGGTGGCGGGGCGGTCCAGGGCACCGCCCCTGGGGCCAGGTGAGGTGGTGGGGGTGGGGGGAGGGTGTCCACGCCGGAATCATACGAACGTATGAATCATTCGGCAACCCCGTGGGCCGGGTAGCTTGCGCCGGGTGTCGGACCCCACCGTCGATCGCCTCGTCCGCCTTGAGGGCGCCCGCAACTTCCGGGACCTGGGCGGCTACCGGGGAACCGACGGCCGCACGGTCCGGTACGGCTGCGTCTTCCGCTCCGGCGAGCTGGCCACGCTGACCGACGCGGACCGCACCGTGGTGGCGGGGCTGGGCATCACCACCATCTGCGACCTGCGGGGACCGGGTGAGGTGGAGCTGATGCCCGACGGCACCATCGTCGGGGCCGAGCCGGTCGGGGTGCCGATGGGGGAGGGCGACGCCGACCACGGCAACATGATCGAGCGGGTCGCCCGCGGCGAGATCGCCGGCGTGACCGAGCAGGACATGGCCGCCATCTACGTCTCGTTGCTCGACCGCTTCGCGCCCGAGATCGGGTCCGTCCTCACCCTGGCCGCCGACCCGGCCCGCCACGCCCTGCTGTTCCACTGCGCGGCGGGCAAGGACCGCACCGGCCTGGTCGCCGCCCTGCTGCTGGCCGCCCTCGGCGTGAGCCGGGACGACATCCTCGACGACTACGAGCTGACCAACCGCTACCGCTCGGCTTGGCGGATCGCCCAGCTGCGCCCGGAGCTCGCGGCCCGCGGCATCGACATCGAGGTCATGACGGCCTACTTCTCGGCGCCCCGGTCCGCGATGGCCCACGCCCTGGACCGCCTCGATGCCGGCCACGGCTCGCTCGAGGGCTTCCTGACCGGGCCGGCCGGGGTCGCCCCCCGCGACCTGGAGGCCCTCCGGGAGCACCTGCTCGAGCCCTGAGGCCCGCGCCGCCCCGGGGAAGCCGCCCTACGGGGCATCCTTGACGAGATCGCCGGTTCGTCTTACCCTGCCGGCAACCTACACGGGGTAGAAGTGGTTGATCCCCCGCTGCTAGGCCCTGGGAGCAACTCCCCGGGTTGCTCTTCGACGCGTGCCCGCCTAGGCTTGGAGCGCCGTGCCCGCCCGCATTGTCCCCGCCGAACTCTTTTCGGCGACCCTGCGCGCCTGGGCACGGCCGTCGCGTCACCTCTGCTGCCCGACTGCCACCAAGGGGTAATCCTTGTCTGCACGCCCTGCCATCCGGGAGCGCTACTCCTTCGCCAACCTCGACGAGGCGCTTGCGCTACCCGACCTGATCGCGATCCAGCGGTCGTCGTTCGAGTGGTTCCTGCACGAAGGTCTGACCGAGACCTTCCGCGACATCAGCCCGATCAAGGACTTCACCGAGACCCTGCAGCTCGAGCTGGAGTTCGACCCCGACGACGAGGACCTGCGGCCGCCGCCGAAGTTCTCGGTCGAGGAGTGCAAGGAGAAGGACATGACCTTCTCCGCGCCGATCTTCGTGCGGGCCCGCTTCATGAACGCCACCACCGGCGAGATCAAGGAGCAGACCGTCTTCATGGGCGACTTCCCCATGATGACGGACAAGGGCACCTTCGTGATCAACGGCACCGAGCGCGTCGTGGTCAGCCAGCTCGTGCGGTCGCCGGGCGTCATCTTCCAGCCGGGTGAGCGGTTCCGCCTGCGGAACCTGACCAAGCACCAGCTGGTCACCGGCACCATCCACCCCTACCGCGGCGAGTGGATCGAGTTCGACGTCGAGCAGAAGCCCGGCAAGGACGTCACCGCCGGCGCCCGCGTCGCCCGCAAGCGCCGCCTCAGCCTCTTCGTGCTGCTGCGCGCGCTCGGCTACGACGAGGAGAACCATCCCGGCTTCCTCGAGAACTTCGTGCGCCACTTCGACTTCCTCGAGGGGCAGTGGGAGAAGGACCGCGAGCTGGCGCCCACCCAGGACGAGGCGCTCGTCGAGATCTACAAGCGGGCCCGCCCGGGCGAGCCGCCGTCGGTCGAGTCGGCCAAGAGCTACTTCCGCTCCGCCTTCTTCGAGAGCCGCCGCTACGACCTGAGCCGCGTCGGTCGCTACAAGCTCAACCGCAAGCTCGGTCCCGAGCTGGACAAGATCGAGCAGCTGTTCAAGATCAAGCTCGAGCGCCCGGAGCTCGACCAGCCGGTCCTCAGCCCGGCCGAGGTCCTGGCCGCCACCACCTACCTGCTCCACCTGGTCAACGCCGAGCCGGGCTACCGCCTCGACGACCAGGACCACTTCGCCAACCGCCGCATCCGCTCGGTGGGCGAGCTGATCCAGAACCAGGTGCGGATCGGCCTCTCCCGCATGGAGCGGGTCGTCCGCGAGCGCATGACCACCCAGGACGTCGAGGCCATCACGCCCCAGACGCTCATCAACATCCGGCCGGTGGTCGCCGCCATCAAGGAGTTCTTCGGCACGAGCCAGCTGTCGCAGTTCATGGACCAGGTCAACCCGCTGTCGGGTCTGACCCACCGGCGCCGCCTGTCCGCGCTCGGCCCGGGTGGCCTGTCGCGTGAGCGGGCCGGCTTCGAGGTTCGCGACGTGCACTTCAGCCATTACGGCCGCATGTGCCCGATCGAGACGCCGGAAGGTCCGAACATCGGCCTCATCGGCGCGCTGGCCACCTTCGCCCGCGTGAACGAGTTCGGCTTCATCGAGTCGCCCTACCGCAAGGTGGTCAAGGGCAAGGTCACCGACGAGATCGTGTACCTCGCCGCCGACGAGGAGGAGGAGTACGTCGTCGCCCAGGCGAACGCGCCCCTCAAGCCGGACGGCAGCTTCGCCGACGACCGCGTGCTGGTGCGGCGCTCGCCGCAGGCCGCGACGCTGGGCGAGCTCAAGCTGCAGCTCGAGCGCGACGTCTTCTTCGGCGCCACCACCGAGATCTCCGCGGTGGCCCCTGAAGAGGTCCAGCTCATGGACGTCTCGCCGAAGCAGATCGTCTCGGTGGCGACGTCGCTGATCCCGTTCCTCGAGCACGACGACGCCAACCGCGCGCTCATGGGCGCCAACATGCAGAAGCAGGCGGTGCCGCTGGTCAAGGCCGAGGCGCCCTACGTCGGCACCGGCATCGAGGCCCGGGCCGCCCGCGACGCGGCCGACATGATCATCGCCGAGGAGGACGGGCAGGTCACCGCCCTCGACGGCACCTCGATCACCCTCGACTACAAGACCAAGGGCCGCAAGGTCTACCGCCTGCTCAAGTTCGAGCGCTCGAACCAGGACACCTGCATCAACCAGAAGCCGCGGGTGCGCGAGGGCGACAAGGTCCGCAAGGGCGACATCCTCGCCGACGGTCCGTCGACCGAGAACGGGGAGCTGGCCCTCGGCAAGAACCTGGTCGTCGCCTACATGACCTGGGAGGGCTACAACTTCGAGGACGCGATCATCCTCTCCGAGCGCGTGGTCAAGGACGACGTGTTGACCTCGATCCACATCCACGAGCACGAGATCGACGCCCGTGACACCAAGCTCGGTCCCGAGGAGATCACGCGGGACATCCCGAACCTCTCCGAGGAGATCCTCGCCGACCTCGACGAGCGCGGCATCATCCGCATCGGCGCCGAGGTCGGCCCCGGCGACGTGCTCGTGGGCAAGGTCACCCCCAAGGGCGAGACCGAGCTCACCCCCGAGGAGCGGCTCCTGCGGGCCATCTTCGGCGAGAAGGCGCGTGAGGTGCGCGACACGTCGCTGAAGGTGCCCCACGGCGAAGAGGGCAAGGTCATCGACGTCAAGGTGTTCAGCCGTGACGAGAGCCACGAGCTGCCCCCCGGCGTCAACCAGCTGGTCCGGGTCTACGTGGCCCAGAAGCGCAAGATCAGCGTCGGCGACAAGCTGGCCGGCCGCCACGGCAACAAGGGCGTCATCTCCAAGATCCTGCCGATCGAGGACATGCCCTTCCTGGCCGACGGCACGCCGGTCGACATCATCCTCAACCCCCTCGGCGTGCCGTCCCGCATGAACGTCGGCCAGATCCTCGAGGCGCACCTCGGCTACGCGGCCCGCTGGGGCTGGGACGTCGACGGCCAGCGGGTCGGCGACGACCCCGTTCGCGGCGTCGAGCACAAGACGCGCACCAACACCCCGCCGGCCACGCTGATCACCACCCCGGTGTTCGACGGCGCCCACTGGGACGAGGAAGAGGAAGCGGGCAAGCACCCGACCATCCAGCGGATCTTCGAGAACCTCACGCCCGAGGCGACCGATGCCCGCTACGGCGATGCGGGCCGGCTCATCCAGGCCAACGGCAAGACCACGCTGTACAACGGTCGCACCGGCGAGCCCTACGACAACCCCATCACGGTCGGCATCGTCTACATCCTGAAGCTGGCCCACCTGGTCGACGACAAGATCCACGCCCGTTCGACCGGTCCGTACTCGATGATCACGCAGCAGCCACTGGGCGGCAAGGCGCAGTTCGGTGGCCAGCGCTTCGGCGAGATGGAGGTGTGGGCGCTCGAGGCGTACGGCGCCGCGTACTGCCTCCAGGAGCTGCTCACGATCAAGTCCGACGACGTGCTCGGCCGCGTGAAGGTCTACGAGGCCATCGTGAAGGGGGAGAACATCCCCGAGCCCGGCATCCCCGAGAGCTTCAAGGTGCTCATCAAGGAGATGCAGGCCCTCTGCCTGAACGTCGAGGTGCTCTCGACGACCGGCGAGGAGATCGAGATGCGCGAGCTCGACGAGGACATCTTCCGCACCGCCGAGGAGCTCGGCATCGACCTGTCACGGCCCGAGCGGGGCAGTGACGAAGAAGACGCCCGCCGCCAGGCGGAGAGGGGCTAGCAGCATGCTGGATGTCAACAACTTCGATCAGCTTCGCATCGGTCTGGCCACGGCGGACTCGATCCGCATGTGGTCCAACGGCGAGGTCAAGAAGCCCGAGACCATCAACTACCGCACGCTCAAGCCCGAGAAGGACGGACTCTTCTGCGAGAAGATCTTCGGTCCGACCAAGGACTGGGAGTGCTACTGCGGCAAGTACAAGCGCGTCCGGTTCAAGGGCATCATCTGCGAGCGCTGCGGCGTCGAGGTGACCCGGTCCAAGGTGCGCCGCGAGCGCATGGGTCACATCGAGCTGGCCGCGCCCGTGGTGCACATCTGGTACCTGCGCGGCACGCGGTCGTGGCTGGCCTACCTGCTGATGGGCACCGAGGTCCGTGAGGAGCTCAAGGCCAAGCAGCTGGAGAAGGTCATCTACTTCGCGGCCAACCTCGTCGTGTGGGTCGACGAGGAGAAGCGCCACGAGGACCTGCCCAACCTCGAGGCCGAGATGATCGGCGAGCGGGAGGCGGTCGAGAAGGACCGCGAGCTGGCCATCGCCAAGCGCTTCGAGGAGCTCGAGAAGGAGGTCGCCGACCTCGAGAAGGAAGGCGCCAAGGACTCCGAGATCAAGGCCCGCCAGCGGGCCGCCGAGAAGGACGTCGCGATGATCCGCGAGCAGTTCGATCTCGAGATCGACGTGCTCGTCCGCGCCTTCGACGAGTTCAAGGACCTCTTCGCCCGCAAGATCATCGAGGACGAGATGCTGTGGCGCGAGCTGGTCGACCGCTACGGCGAGTACTTCGAGGGCGGCATGGGCGCCGACGCGATCGCCCGCCTGGTCGACCGCATCGACCTCGACGAGGAAGAGGTCAAGCTCCGCGCCGCCATCGACCCGCAGGAGGGCCAGCGCCCCCTGTCGGCCCAGCGCAAGCAGAAGGCCATCAAGCGGCTCAAGATCGTCTCGGCGTTCAACCGCCGCGACGAGCACGGCCGCCGGGTGAACGACCCGCGGGCCATGATCCTCGACGTCGTGCCCGTGATCCCGCCCGAGCTGCGCCCGATGGTGCAGCTCGACGGCGGCCGCTTCGCGACGTCCGACCTCAACGACCTGTACCGCCGGGTCATCAACCGCAACAACCGGCTCAAGCGACTGCTCGACCTGGGCGCGCCCGAGATCATCGTGAACAACGAGAAGCGGATGCTCCAGGAGGCGGTCGACGCGCTGTTCGACAACGGCCGTCGCGGCCGTCCCGTGACCGGCCCGGGCAACCGTCCGCTGAAGTCGCTGTCCGACATGCTCAAGGGCAAGCAGGGCCGGTTCCGCCAGAACCTGCTCGGCAAGCGCGTCGACTACTCGGGCCGTTCGGTCATCGTGGTCGGCCCGACGCTGAAGCTGCACCAGTGCGGCCTGCCCAAGCTCATGGCCCTCGAGCTCTTCAAGCCCTTCGTGATGAAGAAGCTGGTCGACGCCGAGCTGGCCCAGAACATCAAGTCGGCCAAGCGCATGGTCGAGCGTCGTCGCCCGCAGGTGTGGGACGTGCTCGAGGAGGTCATCAAGGAGCACCCGGTGCTGCTCAACCGGGCCCCGACGCTGCACCGCCTCGGCATCCAGGCCTTCGAGCCGATCCTCGTCGAAGGCAAGGCCATCCAGATCCACCCGCTGGTGTGCCACGCCTTCAACGCCGACTTCGACGGCGACCAGATGGCGGTGCACCTGCCGCTGTCGGCCGAGGCGCAGGCCGAGAGCCGCGTGCTCATGCTGTCCGCCAACAACGTCCTCAGCCCGGCCGACGGCCGCCCGCTGGTCACGCCCACCCAGGACATGATCATCGGCGCCTTCTACCTGACCGAGAAGGTGCCCGGCGCCAAGGGCGAGGGTCGCGTGTTCCGCAGCGTCCACGAGCTCGAGCGGGCCTTCGAGGCCGGCGACGTGTCCCTCCACGCCGAGATCGAGTTCCGCACGCCGAAGCTGGTCGACACGCCGGCCAACGGGGTCGCCGCGACCTACCACAAGACCACGGTCGGCCGGGTGTTCTTCAACAACGCCCTGCCCGACCGCTTCGAGTTCATCAACGAGCGCGTGACCAAGCGCCAGATGGGTGAGCTCGTCGACACCCTGGCCGAGGACTACGACAAGGCTGACGTGGCCTCCAGCCTCGATGCCATCAAGAACCTCTGCTTCCGCTTCGCCACCCGCTCGGGCCTGACCGTCTCGATCGACGACGTCCAGACCCCGCCGGGCAAGAAGGAGATCCTCGACCGCCACGAGAAGGAAGCCGAGAAGGTCGAGACCCAGTTCCGCCGAGGCATCATCACCGACGGCGAGCGGCGCCAGAAGGAGGTCGAGATCTGGACGACCGCCACCGACGAGGTGCGGGTCGAGATGGAGACGCTCCTGAAGGAGCAGCAGTTCAACCCCATCGACATGATGGTGGGCTCCGGTGCCCGCGGGAACATGATGCAGGTGCGCCAGATCGCCGGCATGCGCGGCCTGGTGGCCAACCCCCGCGGCGACATGATCCCCCGTCCGATCAAGAGCAACTTCCGCGAAGGCCTGTCGATGCTGGAGTACTTCATCGCCACGCCGGGCGCCCGGAAGGGCCTGGTCGACACCGCGTTGCGGACCGCCGACTCGGGCTACCTGACCCGCCGACTGGTCGACGTGGCCCAGGAGCTCATCATCAACGACGAGGACCCGTTCGCCCCGGGCCCCGACGGCAAGCCCCGGCCGGTCCGCGGCATCTGGATCGAGGACGTCACCCCCGACCAGCCCGGTCGGCGGACCTACCTCGAGACGCGCCTCTACAGCCGGGTGCTGGCCGACGACGTCCAGCTCTCGGACGGCACGACCCTGGCCAAGGGCTCGATCGTCGAGGAGGAGCAGCTCGAGGCCCTTCGCGACGATCCGGCGATCACCCGGGTCCG
>DATJPE010000088.1 GCA_035506535.1 Actinomycetes bacterium
CCGGTGCTGGCGGCCGCCAGCCCGACCGGCCTTGGGGCCGCCGAGCTGCTGGAGCTGATGACCCGGGCCTTCCCCTCGCCCCTGGAGCACGAGCTGCCCGCGGTCACCTCACCGGACGGGCGTCCGAAGGGGCCACTTATGTGCGACCCGGCCGGCCCGCTCGTCGCCGAGGTGGTCAAGACCACCAGCGACCCCTATGTCGGGCGCCTGTCCCTCGTGCGGGTGTTCAGCGGGACCCTGCGCCCCGACGCCGTCGTGCACGTCAGCGGCCACGGGATGGCCTCCCGCGGGCACGAGGACCACGACGTCGACGAGCGGATCGGCGCGCTGTCCATCCCCCTGGGCAAGGCGCAGCGGACGGCGGCGCAGGCGGTGGCGGGCGACATCGTCGCCATCGCCAAGCTCTCCCGCGCGGAGACCGGCGACACCCTGTCCGGCAAGGACGACCCCATGCTCATCGAGCCTTGGGTGATGCCCGACCCGCTGCTGCCCGTGGCCATCGTGGCCCACTCCAAGGCCGACGAGGACAAGCTGTCCCAGGGTCTGTCGCGCCTGGTCGCCGAGGACCCCACGCTGCGGCTCGACCAGAACCCCGAGACCCACCAGCTGGTGCTGTGGTGCATGGGCGAGGCCCACGTGGACGTCCTGCTCGACCGGCTGCGCACCCGCTACGGCGTCGCCGTCGACTCCGTGCCCCTGCGGGTGTCGCTGCGCGAGACCTTCGCGAGCGTGGCCAAGGGCCACGGGCGGCACGTCAAGCAGTCCGGCGGGCACGGCCAGTACGCCGTCTGCGACATCGAGGTCGAGCCGCTGCCCGAGGGCGGCGGCTTCGAGTTCGTCGACAAGGTCGTCGGGGGCGCCGTACCGCGCCAGTTCATCCCCTCCGTCGAGAAGGGCGTCCGCGCCCAGATGGAGCGCGGTGTCGCGGCGGGCTACCCCGTGGTCGACATCCGGGTGACGCTCGTGGACGGCAAGGCGCACTCGGTCGACTCCTCGGACATGGCCTTCCAGACCGCGGGGGCCCTGGCCCTCAAGGAGGCGGCGAAGTCCACGACGGTCAACCTGCTGGAGCCGGTCGACGAGCTCAAGGTGATGGTGTCCGACGAGTACGTCGGCGCCGTCATGAGCGACCTGTCGGGGCGGCGCGGGCGCGTCGTGGGCACCGAGCCGGTCGGCTCCGGGCGGACGTTGGTCAACGCGGAGGTACCGCAGCTCGAGGTGACCCGTTACGCCGTCGACCTGCGCTCGATCTCGCACGGCACGGGCACGTTCTCGCGGACGTACGTGCGCCACGAGCCCATGCCTGCGCACCTCGTCAGCAAGGTCATCAGCGACGCCGCCGACTCCTGACCCCCCAGGTCTCCCTCCCCGCGGAACCGCCTCCCGCGGAACCGCCTCCCGCGGAATCCGCCTCCCCGCGAAGCTGCCTCCCCGCGGAGCTGCCTCCCCGCGGAGCCGCCTCCCCTCCCCCGGACCCGCCTCCCCGCGAAGCTGCCTCCCCCCGAGCCGCCTCCCCCAGAGCCTTCCTCTGCAGAAGTCCCTTTCGTCCCTTTTCCGGCGACGCGAAACCGGACAAATGGGACTTCTGCCGGGCTGTCTTCTGCAGAAGTCCCATTTGTCCCCTCCCCGGGCGAGGCGAAACCGGACAAATGGGACTTCTGCAGGGGCTCGCCGAGCTGTGGCTGGACCGCGGGGTACGCCCGCTGGCGGCGAGCGTCAGGCGCTGGGCCAGTCGCCGCGAGCGTCAGGCGCGGAGGCGGCGGACATCAGCCGCGGGGTACGCCCGCTGGCGGCGGACATCAGCCGCGGGGTACGGCCGCTGGCCGGGAGCGTCAGGCGTGGGGCCAGGCGGCGGCGAGCAGGTCCCTCGTCTCCTCCAGCAGCTGCGGCATGATCTTGGTCCCCGACAGGACCGTCATGTAGTTGGAGTCCCCGGACCAGCGCGGGACGACGTGCTGGTGGAGGTGCTCGGACAGCGACCCGCCGGCGACCCCGCCGAGGTTGAGGCCGACGTTGAAGGCGTGCGGGCGGCTGACCGCCTTGACGGTGGCGACCGCATGCCGGGTGAACTCCCAGAGCTCGGCCAGCTCCGGCTGGGTCAGGTCCTCGAGGTCCCCGACGTGGCGGTAGGTCACGACCATGAGGTGCCCCGGGTTGTACGGGTGCAGGTTGAGCACCGCGTAGACCTGCTCCCCGCGCGCCACGACGAGCGACTCCCCGGGGGGCAGGCTCGGGATGGTGTCGAACGGGCAGCCGGTGCCCTCGGTGTCGTTGCCGCCGCGGATGTACTGCATCCGGTGCGGCGCCCACAGGCGCTCGAGGGCGTCGCTCACCGGGCTCAGACCTGCACGCGGCGCTGGATCGCGTCGACGATCTCGGCGATCGCCTCCTCGACGGGGACGCCGTTCTTCTGCTCGCCGTCGCGGTAGCGGAACGAGACCGCACCCTTGGCGGCGTCCTCGTCGCCGGCGATGAGCATGTACGGCACCTTGGCACGCTGCGCGTTGCGGATCTTCTTCTGCATGCGGTCGTCGGAGGCGTCCACCTCGGCCCGTACGCCGCGCGCGGCCAGCCGCTCCACCACGTCACGCAGGTACGGCACGTGCGCGTCGGTGACCGGGATGCCGACGGCCTGCACCGGCGCGAGCCAAGGCGGGAACGCGCCGGCGTAGTGCTCGAGCAGGACCGCGAAGAAGCGCTCGATGGAGCCGAACAGCGCGCGGTGGATCATGACGGGCTGCTGGCGCGAGCCGTCGGCGGCCTGGTACTCCAGCTCGAAGCGCTTCGGCTGGTTGAAGTCGACCTGGATCGTCGACATCTGCCAGGTACGTCCGATGGCGTCGCGTGCCTGCACCGAGATCTTCGGACCGTAGAAGGCGGCCCCCCCGGGGTCCGGGACGAGGTCGAGACCGGAGCGCTGGGCCGCCTCCTCCAGGGCGGCGGTCGCCTCCGCCCAGTCCTCGTCGGTGCCGATCGACTTCGCCGGGTCACGGGTGGACAGCTCGAGGTAGAAGTCGTCGAGGCCGTAGTCGCGCAGCAGGTCGAGGACGAAGCCGAGGAGGCTTCGCAGCTCGTCGGGCATCTGCTCACGGGTGCAGTAGATGTGCGCGTCATCCTGGGTCATGCCACGTACCCGGGTCAGGCCGTGCACCACCCCTGACTTCTCATAGCGGTAGACGCTGCCGAACTCGAACAGCCGCAGCGGCAGCTCCCGGTAGGACCGCCCCCGCGCCCGGAAGATGAGGTTGTGGAACGGGCAGTTCATCGGCTTGAGGTAGTAGTCCTGCCCCTGCCGTCGAAGCACGCCGTCCGCGTCGCGCTCCTCGTCCAGGTGCATCGGGGGGAACATCCCGTCCGCGTACCACTCGAGGTGGCCCGAGGTCTCGAACAGCTGCGCCTTGGTGATGTGGGGTGAGTTGACGAACTCGTACCCCGCGGCGTCGTGCCGCCCGCGCGAGTAGTCCTCCATGACGCGGCGCACGATGCCGCCCCTCGGATGGAAGACCGCGAGCCCGGACCCGATCTCGTCGGGGAAGGAGAACAGGTCGAGCTCGGCGCCGAGCCGGCGGTGGTCGCGCTTCTCGGCCTCCTCGAGCATGGTGAGGTACGCCCGCAGGCCGTCCTTGTCCGGCCAGGCGGTGCCGTAGATCCGCTGCAGCTGCGGGTTGCGCTCGCTGCCGCGCCAGTACGCCGCCGCGGTGCGCATCAGCTTGAAGGCGTTCGGCGGGATGAACCGCGTGGTCGGTACGTGCGGCCCCCGGCACAGGTCGCTCCACACCCGCAGGCCAGTGCCGGCCTCGAGGTTGTCGTAGATGGTGAGCTCGCCGCCCCCGACCTCGGTGGACTCCTCCCCCGAGGCGCCGCCCTTGATGCCGATCAGCTCGATCTTGTACGGCTCGAACTCGAGCTCGGTCCGCGCCTCGTCGTCGGTGACGGCGCGGCGAGAGAACCGTTGCCCCGCCTTGATGATCTCCTGCATGCGCCGTTCGAGGGTCGCGAGGTCGTCGGGGGTGAAGGGGCGCTCGACGTCGAAGTCGTAGTAGAAGCCGTTCTCGATCGGCGGACCGATCCCGAGGCGGGTGCCCGGGAAGAGCCCCTGCACCGCCTGGGCCAGCACGTGCGCGGTCGAGTGGCGCAGCACCGCGAGGCCGTCCGCGCTGTCGACGCCGACCGGCTCGACGCTGTCGCCGTCCTCCAGGACGTGGTCGAGGTCGCGCAGGTGGCCGTTGACGCGGGCGACCACGACCGATCGATCCGCACCGACCACCTCCCCCGCCGTCGTGCCCTCGGCGACCGATCGCTCGGCGCCGGACACGACTACGGTGAGGTTGGCTGGCATGGCTCGGATGCTACCGAGACGCCCCGGGGGCACTCTCCCCGGTTTCCGCCGGGTCCGGTCAGGCGCTGGCGGCGTGGACGGCGTACAGGTCCCCGTCCAGGGTCACGGCCATGAGCTCGCCGCCGTTGGTCTGCCCGAAGGCGCTCAGGCGGTCGGCGCCGAGCGAGGCCACCTGGTGGGAGTGCCCGCGGCCGTACACCCAGACCCGGCCGGTGATGTAGTCGCCGTAGACGTAGAGCCCGCGAAGCAGCGACGCGTACGTCGCCCCGCGGTAGACGTACCCGCCGATGATCGCCTCGCCGACCGCGTGGGAGTACTCGATCGTCGGGGCGTGGTACGTCGTGCTCGCGTGGCAGCGCGAGGCGGCGTACACGTGGCGGCCCTCGTAGCAGGACCAGCCGAGGTTCCAGCCACCCTTGCCGTACGGGATGCGCGTGACCTCCTCGTAGCGGTCCTGCCCGACGTCGGCGACCCACAGGTCGCCGGTCGTGCGGTCGGCGGAGAAGCGCCAGGCGTTGCGCAGCCCGTACGCCCAGATCTCCTTGCGGTACTTCGTCGACTTCGCGTAGGGGTTGCTCGCGGGGATGCAGTAGAGCTTGCCACCGCACGAGTGCCGGACGTCGATGCGCAGCAGCTTGCCGTTGAGCGAGGTCCGGTTCTGCGCGTGGCGGAACGGGTCGCCGGCGCCGCCCCCGTCGCCGGTGCTCATGTACAGATAGCCGTCCCTGCCGAAGACGAGCATCCCCGCGTTGTGGTTCTGGTACGTCGGATGCGGGACGGTCAGCACCACCTTCTCGGAGTAGCGGTTGGCCTTGAGCGCGGACGCGCCGGCCGCGGTGAAGCGGCTGAGCCGGAGCGAGCCCGAGCTGGTCGTGTAGGTGACCCAGAACCGGTGGCTGGTCGCGAAGTCGGGCGCGAAGGCGAGCCCGAGCATGCCTTCCTCGCCGTAGGAGCTCCGCACCTTGCTGCGCAGGTCCAGGTAGGCCGTCGAGAGGATCCGCCCGCCGGAGTAGATCCGGATCCGCCCGGCGCGCTCCACGACGAACAGCCGGGAGGTTCCAGGCGCGGAGGTCACGAGCACGGGCTGGTCGAGCCCGCTCGCGCGCTTGACGAAGACCAGACGCACCGCGTTCGGGTTCGCGGATGCCGAGCTCGGCAGCCCGGGCGAGGGCACCACCGTCGCCGCCGCCGGGGTCGCGGGTGCCAGGACTGCCGCGGATGCGAGGGCGGCGACGGCGAGGAGGGTGCGGCGCAGCGCGCGGGGACGGGCCATCCCGGCAGGCTAACCCGGGACGCGTGCGCGCAAACCAGCGGCGGTCACCAGTCGTCGCCGGGCCGCTCGTCGACCGCCACGGGCAGACCGGGGTCGAGGGGGTCGCTCGGGCGGACCGGCAGGACCATGACCGCCCCGTCCTCGCTCCGGCAGCGCACCCAGGTGCCGCCCCGCACGACGTACGTCGGACCGCGCCACCGGCTCCAGCCCAGCCGCTCGTAGAAGCGGTGGGCGCTGGTCGAGAGCGCGCCCACGTCGAAGCAGCGCCGGACCAGCTCGTCGGCGAGGTCCATGACGGCGGTGCCGAGCCCCTGACCCTGGTGGTCAGGGTGGGTCGCGACCGCCTCGACGTACCCGCAGCGCAGCACCCGCTCCCCCACCAGGAGGCGGCGGGGCACGACGGCGGCGTGGGCCACGACGACACCGTCGAGCCTCAGAACGACGTGGGTCCCGCCGAGGCAGTGGTCGAAGTCGTGGTCGTCGAAGCGGCTGCCGAACGCCGCGTCCATGAGCGCCCTCAGCTCGGGGAGCCCGTCCGCGCCGAGCTCGGCCGACGACGCGGTGCGCAGCTCGCGCGTGCTCACGCGATGCGGGCGTCTCCGCGCCAGGTGGGCCAGCCGACCAGGCGCGGGCGCTCGGGCACCCAGGCGTGGGTGTCGGGCCCGATCTCCTCGTCGATGAGCGCCTCGAGCCGCGCCGACAGGTCGGCCACGAGGTCTCGCTGGGCGGGGTCGAGGGCGAGGTTGGTCTGCTCGACCGGGTCGCTCTCGCGGTCGTAGAGGACGACGTCGTTGTCGGCCAGCAGCCGCTCGACGGTGCGCGGACGGTTCGGTTCCAGCGGCGAGAAGTACCGGCCGAAGGTGTAGCGGCGGTCGGTGTAGCCCCGGAGGAAGCCGCGCTTGGACCAGTCGGGACGAAGCGTGCCCTCCTGCACCCGCTGCGGGCCGTCGTCGGCACCCAGCGACCGCCAGTAGCCGTTGTCGAGGGGGGTGACGATCTCGACGGCGCTGAGCACCGCGTCGCGGACCGGCCGACCGGACAGAGCCGGCAGGAGCGAGCGCCCCCGCAGGGCCGGGAAGCGCTCCGCGCGGCCGGCCTCGTCGACGCCGGCGATGTCGAGCAGGGTCGGCGCCAGGTCGACCGCCGAGCCCAGCGCGTCGGTGCGGCCCCCGCCCGGGAGGTCGGGGTGGGACACCACGAGCGGGACGTGGAAGTTCTCGTCGTAGACGAGGTTGCCCTTCTGCCGCAGCCCGTGCGAGCCGGCCATCTCGCCGTGGTCCGAGCTGAAGACGACCACCGTGCGGTCGGCCTGCCCCGAGGCGACCAGCGCGTCCAGGACCACCTCGATCCCGCGGTCAACGTCACGGGTGCAGTTGAGGTAGAAGCTCAGGCCCAGCCGCCACGCGGCCTCGTCGGGGACCGGCCCGAACATGGTCTCCATCGCGGCCGCGTACTCGCGCACCGCCGGTGCCGCACCCGAGAGGTCGTCGGCGACGCTGGCCGGCAGGTCGACGTCCCACACCTTGCGGTAGAGCGGGATGTCGGCCGGCGGGCGTACCACCATCGCCTCGGCGAGGTTGGGCGGTGGGGCCGTGACACGGCGCCCGCCGTAGTCGTAGCTCATGACGTCGTGCGGGTTGACGAAGTTGACCGCGAGGAACCACGGCTGCTCGGCCGCGACGACGGGCGCCCGGTTGCGCAGCCACTTGACCGCCTGCCCGGCGATGACCGGGTCCAGCTTCAGACCGGCCCACGCCCCGCCGTCGAGATCGCCCCAGTCGTTGAACTCCGAGAAGCCGTACGGCTCCAGGGCGTCGGTCGTCGGGCGCGGGTCGGCGGGGTCCTTGTACGCCCGCGAGAGGTGCCACTTGCCCTGATAGGAGCAGTAGTAGCCGGCCTGCCGCATCATCGTCCCGAGCGTCCCGAGGGCGGGGTCGAGCGGCCGGATGTAGGGCATGGCGTCGTTGTCGTAGATCTCGGTCAGCGGCATGTGCTGGCCGGTGTAGATGACCGAGCGGGACGAGCTGCACTGGGCCGAGGCGACGTAGTAGCGATCGAAGGTGACGCCACGCTCCTGGAGGCGCTCGCGGGCCGGCAGGACGAAGCCGTCAGGGTGCGGCAGCGCGTACCGCTCCTCGTCGGTGAGGATCAGCAGGACATTGGGGGTGGACGGTCCGCGAGGCGGCCCAGCGGTCATCGGTCGACCTTCCCTGTCGCGCGTGTCCCGGCGGTCGAGCCACCCGGCCGAGACTACCGAGCGCTCACTGGCCGGACAGGGCCTCGGTGATCTTCTCCGCGTCGCGCAGCAGGGAACCGCCGAGGAGCAAGGGTGTCGTGTCGTCGAGGTGCCGCACGTGCGCGGCGGCCTCGGTACGCGCGCGGCGGGCCACCGGGATCGGTCCCGTCGCCTCCGACAGCGGCTCCGCGGGGTGGCTCAGCGCCTTCTCCGACTGCTGCCCGATCGCCTCGGCCGTCGCGAGCAGCACGTCGGACAGCGACATCGCCAACCCGTCGTGCAGCGGCTCGCCGCGGGCGGCGGCGACGTCGAGGTCGCGGCACATGCTCACCAGCGTGACGGCGGTGCGCTCGGTCATCCGCGCCTGGCGCACCACGGCCAGCGCCCGCTCCCGGTCGATCATCGGCGACCAGCGGGCACCCTCCGCGGCGTCGACGGCCGCCTGCCGGGTCGCGACGACGCACGACAGGATGTCCTCGGCGTCGAGCAGCCAGCGCCGCGCGAGCGCCGGGGCGACCTTCCCGTCGCTGCTGTCGAGGGTCTCCGCGACGGCGGACATCAGAGTGGCGGCGCGCTCGGACTGGGTGACCAGGTCGGCCAGCGCCCGGCCGTCGGGCGTGCCGGGGCGAGTGAAGTACGACGTCACCAGGGCCAGCGCTGAGCCGAGCAGGACGCCGAAGAAGCGGGCCTCGACGGCGTCGCTCGAGAAGTGCGGACCCACGACGAGGATCACGGTGACGGAGACCGCCAGGGCGCCCTCCTCCCCCAGCCGCAGGACTCGGGCAGCCGCGTAGCAGACCAGGATGGTCGCGAAGAGGGCGAGGGCGGAGTAGCCGACGAGCTCCATGGCGGCGAGCGCCAGCCCGGCGCCCAGCACCACCGCGAGCACCTGTCGCAGCGCCTCCTTCATGGAGGCGTGGAAGGTGGGCCGGACGCTGATGAGGGCGGTGACGGCGGCGACGACCGCCGAGACGTGCGGGAGCACCACGCCGAGCCCGTACGCCGCCGACGCGGCCGCCGCCGACAGCACCGCCAGCCGCAGGTAGGGGCGGCGCAGCAGCGCGACGGGGTTGCGGTCGAGGTGGGCCATCGTCCAGGTACGACGCTGTGCGCGGCGGATTCGATCCCGCCGGGACGCGTCCTCCCGGGTGGCGTTCGTCACACGGGTGGGCGCGCCCGCGCCGGGCAAACGCCAGCATGACCCGTGGTCCGGGGCCTAGCGTGAGGAGGCGTGATCAGGACACTGCGGGTGCACGGAGGGATCGCCGTCGGGCTGCTGGCCACGCTCGCGCTGACGGCGTGCAGCACGACCAGCTCGGGCGGGGGGTCCGGGTCCGGTGCCTCGACCGGCCCGTCCGGCGGAGCGTCCCTGACCGGCGTGACCTGGACGCTGACGTCCTACCAGGCCAACGGCGCCGCGGTCCCGGCCGTCAGCGACCCCGACGTCGCGACGCTGAGCTTCGGCGCCGGCGGGGTGCTCAGCGGCTCGACGGGGTGCAACCAGTTCGGTGGGACGTACGCGCAGGACGGGCAGTCCCTCACCATCACGCCAGGCGCCATGACCAAGAAGGCGTGCAGCGGCGGGGTCGTCGCCCAGGAGGCCGCGATCCTGGCCGCGCTGCCGAAGGTCGCGTCGTTCACCGTCGGGACGTCGCTGACCCTGCTCGCCTCGGACAAGTCCACGCTGCTCACCTACCGCGCCGCTCCCTCCGGGCTGGCCGGCACGTCGTGGCACGCGACCGGGATCAACAACGGCAAGGGTGCGGTCGTGGCTACGGCCGACACGGAGAAGGTGACGGCGGTCTTCTCGGCGGACGGCCAGCTCAGTGGGTCGGGCGGCTGCAACACCTACGGGGCGACATTTGCGACCTCCGGGAGCAACCAGATCGCGATCGGACCGGTGGCCGCGACCGCCATGGCGTGCCTCGACGAGGGCGTGATGCAGACCGAGCAGGAGTACTTCGCCGCGCTGGGCAAGGTCACGACCTATGACCGCAAGGCGAACCAGCTCACCCTCAAGGACGCCACCGGCGCGACCCAGGTCACCTTCGCCCTCACCTCGTGACCGTGCGGACGGGCCTGTCTCGTGATCGTGCGGACCGGCCGCTCGTGATCGTGCGGCTCGCGCTCGTGCGATCCCCCAGCAGGTGAGGAGGAGACGGGATGGCCACCGCCTCGCCGGTGTCCGCCGGCGATGACGACCTCTGCTTCCGCCCGGCGACCGAGCTCGCTGCGATGGTCAGGGCCAAGGAGGTGTCGGCGAGGGAGCTCGTGGCCGCGCACCTGGACCGGGTGGAGCGCTTCGACGGGGGCCTGCGTGCGTTCATCACGGTGACGCCGGAGCGGGCGATGGTACGTGCGGCCGCGGCCGACGAGGCCCTGGCGGGCGGCGACGTCTGGGGTCCGCTGCACGGCCTGCCGGTCGCCCACAAGGACCTCCAGCTGACGCGAGACGTACGAACGACCTTCGGTTCGCCGATCTTCGCGGACTTCGTCCCCGAGGTGGACTCCTCGGTCGTGCAGCGGATGACGGCTGCTGGCGCGGTGAGCCTCGGGAAGACGAACACGCCGGAGTTCGGGACCGGGTCGCAGACGTACAACCCGCTGACCGGCCCGGCGCGCAACCCCTATGACCCCTCGTGCACGCCCGGTGGGAGCAGTGGGGGCGCCGCGGCCGCGCTGGCGTCGGGGATGGTGTGCCTGGCGGACGGCTCGGACATGGGCGGGTCGCTGCGCAACCCGGCGAGCTTCTGCAACGTCGTCGGCCTGCGGCCCTGCGCCGGCCGCGTGCCGTCGTGGCCGGCCGAGATCGACGCGTTCCCGCTCGCCGTCGCCGGGCCGATGGCGCGGACGGTGGGCGACTGCGCCCTGCTGCTCAGTGTCCTCGCCGGAGCGGACCCGCGCGTCCTCGAGTCGCTGCCGGGCGACGGCAGCGAGTTCGCGGGCTCGTTGGCGTCGGACCGGGCGTGGCGCGTCGGCTGGTGCTCGGCGCCGGGCGGTCTGCCGTTCGACCCCGATGTAACGAGCGTGCTCGAGTCCTCGGGGCGGCCCGCGCTGCTCGAGGCGGGCTTCGCGGTGAGCGACGTGCATCCCGACCTGAGCGGTGCCGAGGAGGCGTTCCGCACGTGGCGCGCCTGGTACTACGCCGGCGTGCTGGGTCCCCTCCTCGACGAGCACCCGGACCAGGTCAACGCGGACATCCGCTGGAACATCGAGGAAGGTCGTCGTCTGACGACCGCAGACCTCGTCCGCGCCTCCCGGCTGCGCGCGTCCGTGTTCACGTCGGTCGCGTCGGTCTTCGAGGACGTGGACGTCATCGCCCTCCCGGTCAGCCAGGTGCCGCCGTTCCCGGCGACGCAGCCGTGGCCGACCGAGGTCGCCGGACAGCCCATGCACACCTACCTCGACTGGATGCGTTCGGCGTACTGGATCAGCGCCACCGGGCTTCCCGCCATGTCCGTGCCGTGCGGGTTCACCGCCGCCGGGCTGCCGGTGGGCATCCAGCTGGTCGGCCGGCCGCTCGGCGAGCTCGACCTGCTGCGCGCGGCCCTGCGCTTCGAGAGCGCCACGCAGACGTGGCGGCGCCGGCCGACGCTCGCGGCCTCGTCGCGCTCCGATACCGGGGCAGGAGCGCCGTGAACCCGTTGGCCGACCTGCTGCTCGCGCAGGGACGTCGTGCTCCCGGCCGGACGTGGGTCGAGCAGCCGGACGGGCGTACGTGGACCTACGCCGACCTGGACCACGCGTCGGCGTCGATGGCTCACGTGCTCACGGAGCTGGGGGTCGGACCCGGCGACCGGGTCGGCGTCCAGGCCGAGAAGAGCGTCGAGCTGCTGGCGCTTCACGTCGCTTGCGTGCGGGCGGGTGCGGTCTACGTGCCCATGAACACCGCGTACACGCCGACCGAGGTGAGCGCGCTGGTGGCCGACGCCGAACCGGCGCTGCTGGTACGTGATGCCTCGCTGCCGGGCGGAGACCGTGCCGTCCCGCTCGCCGACCTCGTCGCGGCGAGCTCTGGTCGTCCGTCCTCCTTCGACGACGTCGACCGGGGCGCGGACGACCCGGCGGCGATGCTGTTCACCAGCGGGACCACAGGCCGGCCCAAGGCCGCCGTCCTCAGCCACGCCAACCTCGTGGCGAGTGCTCGCACGCTGATGTCCGCCTGGGAACTGACCGCGACGGACGTCCTCGTGCACATGCTCCCGCTCTTCCACACCCACGGGCTGTTCGTCGCCGCGCACACGGCCACCGTCGCCGGCGCCCGGATCGTGCTGCTGGCGGCATTCAGCCCCGACGCCGTCATCGACGCGCTGCCGGGGGCCACCGTGCTGATGGGCGTGCCGACGCACTACGTGCGACTGCTCGCCGAGCCACGTCTGACGGCCGAACCGTGCGCCCGGATGAGGCTGTTCACCTCAGGGTCGGCGCCGATGCTCCTCGCCACGCACCAGGAGTTCACCGCACGCACGGGCCACGTCATCGTCGAGCGCTACGGCATGACCGAGACGTGCATGCTGACGTCGAACCCGCTGCACGGCGAGCGACGGGTCGGCACCGTCGGGCCGGCCTTGCCCGGCGTCGAGGTGCGCGTCGACGGCTCTCCCGGAGCGGTCGAGGTGCGAGGGCCGAACGTGTTCGGCGGCTACTGGCATCGCCCCGACGCCGACGCCGAGGCGTTCACCGACGACGGGTGGTTTCGCACCGGGGACCTCGGCGAGCTCGACGCAGACGGTTACCTGCGCCTCGTCGGACGTTCCAAGGACCTCGTGATCACGGGCGGCCTCAACGTCTACCCCAAGGAGGTCGAGGAGGTCCTCGACGCACTGCCGGGGGTGCTCGAGTCTGCGGTCGTCGGCATCCCTGACCCCGACCTCGGCGAGGCCGTCACAGCGGCTGTCGTCGCCCGACCGGGAGCCGACCTCGACCCCGACTCCCTACGGCTGCTCGCGCGCGAGCGGCTGGCCGGGTTCAAGGTCCCGAAGCGCGTCGTCGTCCTACCCGAGCTCCCCCGCAACGCCATGGGCAAGGTCCAGAAGGCCTTGCTGCGCCAACAGCTCGGATCGCTGTGAGCGCCCTGTGGCGGTTCGTCACGCAGAACGGGCGTACAGGCGCACTGTCGTGTCTCAGGAGATCGGTAACACGAGAAGTCTCAGGACATCGGTAACACCTGTGGGGTCGTCGCGGATGATCAGCGATGCCCGAGATGGGGTTCCGGTGGGTCATCGGCCGCCGATCTCGGCAAACCGATTCGGTGGACCTCGACAGGATGGCCCCTAGGAGCCTGACCCGCGGAGAACGGCGACGCAACTGATCTCCACCAGGGCATCCGGTTCGAAGAGCTCGCTGATGCCGACATCTGTCCATGCCGGGTAAGGGCTGGTGAGGAACTCCGCTGCAATGAGGAGCGTCGCTTCAGCCTGCGCCCGCAACCTCACCCGGTAGGACGTTATCTCGACGACGTCCGACCAGCTCGCGCCCGCCTCAGCGAGCGTGATCGCGATGTTGCGGAAGGTCTGCCTCATCTGCTCCTCGGGGTCGTCGGAGAACGTCCCGTCCTCCCGGTCCCCGGTGTGGCCCGTCAGCCTGAGCTGGTTCCCCACGCGCACAGCTGCAGGGATGTGCGTGGCCTCGAAGAACGCTCGCCACGTGTCAGGCACGACGATGTCTCGTCTCGCGATGTCCGCCACGCACCCTCCCGCTCTCGCCCTTGACTTCTCGTGCCAAGACCGTCCGGCCAACCGAGGCGTCCTCAAGGACCGGCCTGCTACGCGCCGCTCTCGGGAACTCGAATCGGCGTTCGGTATCGCTTCATGCTCGCTCAAGGGGACACTGTGCGCCATGCCAAGCCCGGTAGCGGAGTACGCCGCGCAGGTCGCTCCCCACCTGGACCGGCTGCGACTCGGGGTGACGAGGGCCCGCTACGTTCATCAGGGCCCGGCCACGTTCGACCTCGCCCTGTCTCGGATGGTCGGGACATCCGTGGCCCGACGATCAGGGACCGACTCGGTCGTGCTCTCGGATTCGGGACGCGAGATCATGTCCCAGGTGCGAGACCTCGGTGCGCAGGCTGCTGACGGTCTGACCGGCCTGCGCTTCCACCGGTTCGATGCCCATGTCGCCGCGTGGACCGCAGCCGGGTTCACCGCAGCGACGATCATCGACCTGGAACCGGGCACCGTGCACGACCGGATCGAGGAGGACACGAACGAACGCGCGGGACTCGCATACGCTGCACTGGCTCCCGGCGAGCGATCGCACTTGCTCGCCTCGCACGCAACCCTCGCCTGAATCGCGCCGCGCCCCGACGTGCCGATCACGTGCGCAGGCCTGCGGAGACAGTGCCGAGCGGAGCAGTGTTGACTCCTGCTGCGACTTCATTGGTGTCGCCATTGTCAGGACTGGGCGACGCATTCGACGTGCCCATGCCGCTGAATGCTCGAGCCGCCTACGGGGACTCGGCGTTGAGGTAGGAGAGCACGGCAAGGACACGGCGATGGGCGGTGTCGGATTGTTCGATGTCGAGTTTGGTGAGGGTGTGACTGACGTGCGCCTCGACGGTGCGCGCGCTGACGCCGAGGCGGTTGGCGATGCCGGCGTTGGTGAGGCCCTCGGCCATCAGGGCCAAGACGTCGCGTTCCCGGGTAGACAGGCGCGTCACCGGATGCTGGTCGCTGACCCTGGCCAGCATGGCTGCGACCACTACCGGGTCCAGGGCAGAGCCTCCCTGCGCGACGCGTTGTGCCGCATCGACGAAGTCGTCGATGGCCAGGACGCGGTCCTTCAGCAAGTAGCCAAATCCCGGCAAGGCGACCAAGTCGGACGCATGTGACGTCTCGATGTGCTGGGAGAGAAGCAGGACGCCGAGCTGGGGTCGCGTCGCTTTGACCAGCCTTGCCGCTGTCACCCCCTCATCGGTGTACGACGGAGGCATCCGGATGTCCATCACCGCGAGGTCGACATCACTGGCCTCGATGGTGTCGACCAGCCTCTCCGCCGTCGCGAGGGAAGCGACGACCTCATGCCCCTTGTCGACGAACAGACGCGACAGACCGTCGCGCAGCAGAGCCTGGTCCTCCGCGATGATCACCCGCACGGGAGCCGGACCTCCAGCCGCGTGCCTGCGCCGAGCTGCGAGCTGACCTCGATGGTCCCGCCGTGCGAGCGAGCCCGGTCGGCCAGTCCGCGCAGGCCAGTTCCGATGAGCGGATCGGCGCCACCTTCGCCGTCGTCGTCGACGGACACCACGAGCTGATCGCCCTGACGGGCGACTGTGAGGCTGATCTGCTCCGCACGCGCGTGCTTCACGGCGTTCGTGAGGCCTTCGGCCGCGATGAAATAGGCCGTGGTCTCCAGCGCGGGACTGAACCGATCCCCGGTGACGTTCACCGCCACCGGCGCCGGCGTACGGGTCACGAAGTCGTGAAGGGCAGCGCGCAGACCGTCGTCGAGACTCGAGGGCCGGACGCCGCCGGCCAGTTCGCGCAGCTCGTCGATGGATTGGCCAAGGTCGTTCACTGCGGCGTCGAGCGCGGCGTGCACCGTAGGCGCCGATCCGGACAGCTGGTGCTGGAGATGGCGCAGGTTGAGCCCAATCGCGACCAGGCGCTGCTGGGCGCCGTCGTGGAGATTGCGAGCAATCCTCCGGCGCTCCTCGTCGGCTGCCGCAACGACTCGGGCCCGGGACGCGTCGAGCTGGTCGAGCTGGCGGCGTAGGTCCACCTGGAGGGCAGCGATCTCGAAGGCGAGTCGGCCGGCGTCCAGTGCCTCGGCCACGGCCCGCTCTGCGTCCTTGCCATGCACCACGACCGGAGTCAGGCGGGCGGTCGACGGAGACGCGCTCGTGTACGTCGACCCGCCGTCGATCCGAGACACCGTCCCGCCGTGAAGGTCGAGCCAGCCACCGTGTTCGTCGACGAACGCCACCAGGCACGTCGGGTCTTCGACCGCCATCCGCAGTCGGTCCTCGAGATGGTCGACCGCGTCGTCGCCACGGCGGATCGCGTCGACGAAGTCCGCCATCCGCCGCCGGGTCTCGTACCGGGCTCGCCGGAAGCGCCTGTCCACCCGCGCTTGCACCCGATCGCGCAGCGGCCGGAACGCGAGAGCTACCACCAGGGCGCCTACGGCAGCGGCGACCGGGGAGGAGAGTCGCGCGCCTACGAGTACCACCACGGCGGCGTAGGTGATCACGAGCAGCCCGGTGATCGTCGCGTAGGCCACCGTGCGGCTGACAACCAGGTCGATGTCGTACAGGTGATAGCGCAGGATCGCAACCGAGGCGGCGACAGGTAGCAGGGTGAGAGCGATGGCCGCGAATAGGTGGATCGGGGACCACACGGTCCAGAGCACGGCAGACACCGGCAGGATCACGGCCGCAAGTGCGGCGGCGTAGGCCATGCACGTCAGCTGGAGTCGGAGGATGCCCGTCGCGCGTCGGAAGCGAAGGATGAAGTCGACGACCGACGCGACGAGGGCGACCGCGATCAGGGATACCCCGACGAGGAAGAGCGACTCCGCGGCAGCCGACCCGATCGCATAAGGGTTCACTCCGCCGACGAGCTGCGACCCCAGTTGCGGATTGAGGATCCAGCCCGGCAGGGCGAACACCGCTCCCACGGCCCACAGCCATGGGACCCAGCGAGCCCTATTCGTGATCAGCCCGTCGGGGAACCAGAGGAATAGCAAGATGAGTCCGAGTGCCGCGACGATCCAGGCCGACCATCCCAAGATCAGGGCGAGGTTTGCGCCGACCCAGCCCTCGTGAGCGGCCCGCTCGTAGTAGGCCAGACCGAAGTCGGAGACTGCGGCATTGAAGGCAGCCGAGAGCATCAGAAGCCAGCCGACGCGGTGTCGCGGATGTGCCCACACGACCAGCGCTCCCGCCAGTGCCTGAATCACCGAGTAGCAGGCGTAGAGGATCGCCGGGGCCAAGGGGGCCACCCCCCGGCTGAGCACGATGGCTCCGGCCTCGAACAGCACTGTCGCCGACACGGTCACGACCAGCGCGACGCGCTCGACGGGGCTGTCCCCCAGGTCGGCCATGGCCGGATCCTCCCACCGACACCCCTGCGCGCGGCAGTGTGCGAGCCCTCGATGCGAGACCGTGCCAGCACGTATCGAGATCGAGAGACCGGCCCGATGCGCTCGGCCTCACACCCCTCCTAGCGTTCCCGGCACCCAACCCAGGAGGTGTCTGATGGCCGCTCTCGCTTCGTCCACCGTGGTTCGGCCGGCCGACCACGGCGTACGCCGCGCCGGGGTCTGGTGCCTTGCCGGCGGACTGCTCGGCGTGGTTCAGGCGGCCGCGCTGCTGGCCTGGCCGCACCAGGTCTCCGAGTCCATGTTCCGCTACCCGATGACCACGGGCTGGTTCATCACCGCCCAGCTGAGCTTCGCCGCCCAGCACATGATGCTGCTCGCGGGCGTCATCGCGCTGCTGCGGATCACGGCGGTCAACAGCTCGCGCACCGCCCGGGTGGCCGTGACGGCGGCGGCTATCGGGGTAGCTCTGCTGACAGTCCTCGAGCTAGTCGCGATCGTGGCCTACGACGAGGCGGAGCACTCATCGCGCGCGAATCTGTTGAACGACGCCTACTCCGTCCCGGTCCTGCTGATCGGCGTGGGCTTGGTCGTGGCGGGCTTCGTCGCCGTACGACGGCGCAGCATGTGGATCGGCGCCACCTGGCTGCCCTGGCTCCTGCTGGCTCTCGGCGTCTATGTGTTCGTCCCGCTCTCCTGGGCCATCACGGCCTCCTTCGCGGCCGGCCGACTGGGCATCGGAGGCTGGATGGTCCTGTTCGCCACTCTGGGCTACGGCCTGATCCGGCTCGACCCAGCTGCCACCTCCGCTCGTCATGACTGAGGCCGCCGCAACTGCGATGCCAGCACCGGAGCAGGTCGCGCTGCTCGCCGAGCCCGATAGGCGCAGGTCATGAGTGTCCGACACCGACCCGCAGCTTGGTCGTCGTCCCGTGGGACTGAACCGCGATGAGCGACGACGCAGCTGCTGCACCCCCGGCGTGGCCGCTCGTGCTCACCGGAGCCGTGATCGGGCTGGCCTGGGCGGCCGCACTGCGCGGCTGGATGGTCCAGATGGCCGGGAACGAGTCTGAGTTCCACTGGTACCGAACGTTCGCGCTGCTCCTCGCCCCAGGACTCCTCGTCGGCGCGTTGATCGGGCTGGCCGAGCATCGGCGCAGGACAGCAGGGACGCGAAGCCGGTGGCTGACCCTCTCCCCGTGTCTGTTCCTGGCAGCGTTGACCGACCCGACGATCTTTCGGGCGTTGATCACCAACGGGCTCGGTGGCGGCGCGATCGGTGTGGTGCTGTTCGGGCTCGCAGGCGGCTATGCCCTGTCGGGACGCGGCCGAGCATGGTGGCGTCGAACCTGCGGCGCCATCGCCGTTCTCGGCGTTCTGCTGATGCTCGTCATGGCGTCCGACACGGCACCACTGCATACCGCGCGAGGCACCTGGGTCGGCCTCTACGCCTCATCGCTGATCGCCGTCCTCTGCCTGGCCTGCGCGATCCCGCAACGGATCGGCCGACGCTCGCTCGTCCGCGGCGGATGGATCGCGGGGGCCGTCGGGGCGCTGTGCGGACTCGCCTGGGCCGCCGCCCTGCGCGGTTTCATGTGGCAGGTGGCAGGCGACGACGCGGCTGTCACGTGGGCCGGCACCTTCTTGTGGGTGCTCCTCCCCGGCATCGTCATCGGCACCCTGCTCGGTGGGGCGGAGTACCGGCGGTGGATTGGCCCCATCCCACACCGGCGCTGGCTGATCTGGTCGCCGATGCTGTTCGCGGTCGTCCTCGTGCTCGACCCTCTCGACCTGACCCACGCCCTCAAGGACGGTATCGGTCTCGCAGCCGTCGCCGTCCCTGTCATGTGCATGCTCGGTGGCTACGCGATCGCTGGCCGCGGGCCGCGCTGGGTCCGCGGCCTGTGCGGGCTCGTCACCCTCTCAGCGATCCCGATCTGGTCGCTCACGGCGACCGACGTGGGGGGACCATCGATGTCGCTCGGCACGCCCCGCGGCGCCTGGGCCGCGGTCCTCCTATGGAGCCTGCTCGCAACCTTCTCCATGGCGGCGGCCATCCCCCACCGGAAACCGGTGCCGCTGTTCATACCCTCAGTTCGTCCGCCGTCGGCGCCCTCGAACTCCGTGCGGTCTGGGCTGTCTTGACTGACAACCAGACCCCCCCCCGCCCGCCCGCCGGACGGGTCCAGCGCGGCGTTTCGTTGCGTGGACTGCACTCGAGCCGGTGGGTCTTGGTGGCGTTCCTCTCAGAGGAGGCTCGCCGGGAGACACCTTGTGGACACGTGCCCCACGGCAAAGGCCTCTGATTTCAGCGTTTCCGCTGGTCAGAGGCTGCTTTCGGACTGTGGGCGATACTGGGTTCGAACCAGTGACCTCCTCGGTGTGAACGAGGCGCTCTACCACTGAGCCAATCGCCCTGATCGGGAGCGCAAAGACTACCCCCCGGGCAGCGCCAGGCCCCAGCGGGCGATGTACGCCCAGGCGGTCAGCCCCGCCGCCACGACGGTGCCGATCGCGATCACGCGGTTCCGGCGGCGCCGCCGCGGGTCCAGGGCGACGTCCGCGGCGCGCTGGGCCCAGGCCTTCACGCGCTGGAGCAGCCGGTGCGCCCAGGCGTACTCGGTGGCCAGGATCGCGACGCCCAGGATGATCACCAGCCAGCCCGGGCCTGGCAGCACGAGCATGGCCACGCCGGCCAACGCCACGAGCACCCCCACCACCAGCACGAGCAGGCGATAGGTGGCGTTGAGGGTACGTCGGCGCCGGATGTGCTCGCGCGTACGGCGCGCCCGGTGCCGCAGCCCGGCGGGCTCGGCGTTCGGCCCCTCGGGAGCGCTCATCCCCTCAGGGTAGGCAACCCGCCGGAGTTGTCAGACGAGGCGGGCGCCGGAGCGCCCGAGCCGCCTGACAACCCGGCCGGAGCCACGGCCGCCAGCTCGCACGAGGCCTCCCACCCGGGACCCACCCGGAACGGGCTCACCAGGGGCGGCGCGCTCTCGGCAAAAGATCTTGGAAAAGTTGCGTCATGGGGGCCGGGCGCGGGCGTCTCCTCGGTGTCCGACCCCGCCCCGGGACGGACGTACGGCCCCCAGCACCACCCAGGAGTCACCGTGGTCCCCGCCGCCCTCACCTCGAGCCTTCAGCTGCGCCTCGTGACGCAGGGTGGCTCGGTGCACGTACCCGCCGAGCTGTGCTACGACCCGACCGACCCGTACGCCGTCACCGCGACCTTCCGCTCCGAGGACGACGCGGTCGCCTGGACCTTCAGCCGGGACCTGCTCGACGAGGGGCTCGTCGCCCCGGCCGGCGAGGGCGACGTCGCGGTGTGGCCCTGCAGCGACGACGACGGTGAGGTCGTCTGCATCGCGCTGAGCTCGCCGTTCGGCCAGGCGCTCCTCGAGGCCCAGCGCCACGAGGTCGAGGCCTTCATCGTCCGCTCCTTCCAGACCGTCCCGCGCGGCAGCGAGTCCGACCTGCTCGACCTCGACGCGGAGATCGCCGCCCTGCTGGGCTGACCTGAACGTTGCTGAATCTCCTCGACACTTCCGTCGCCACGTGGGGGCACTGGGCGTCCGGAACGTCGGGATGAGCCCGCCGCGCCGCGAGCCGACCTAGAGGGGGTCTGGGTCTTCCGCGGCGCGGCGGGCGAACTCTGCGCCGACCCGCGAGGTGAGCGGCCCGGGCGCCGCGAAGCGCCGCTCGTCGAGGCGGTCGACCGGATGGACGTCGCGGGTGGAGGAGGTCACGAACACCTCGGCCGCCGAGGCCAGGTCGCCCGGCAGCAGGTCCATCTCCTCTCCCCCGCACCACTGGAGCACCAGGTCACGCGTCACCCCGGCCAGGCAGCCCGCGGTGAGCGGCGGGGTGACGATCCGGCCGTCGTCGAGGACGGCGAAGACGTTGGAGCCGGTGCCCTCGCAGACGTACCCCTCGGTGTTGAGCAGCAGCGCCTCGGTCGCGCCGCGGTGCTGGGCCCAGGCCAGGGCGACGACGTTCTCGGCGTACGACGTCGTCTTCAGCCCGGCCACCGCCGACCGCTCGTTGCGCGGCCAGGGGGAGGTCAGCAGCACGGTCGTGGGCGGCCACACCGACGCCGGCCCGGCCATGACGACCACGGTGGGCGGGGCCGCGCCGCGGCCCGATCCGAGCGGGGCCAGCCCGCCACTGACGGTGATCCGGACGCGTCCGACGGGCTCACCGGCGTTGGCCGCCAGCACGGCCTCCACCGCGGCCCGCAGCTCCTTGTCCTCCGGCGGCTCCAGGCCCAGACCTGCCGCCGAACGGGTGAGCCGTTGCAGGTGACGGGTCAGCGCGAACGGCCGGCCGTCCGGCGTGGTCCGCAGGGTCTCGAAGACCCCGTCGCCCACGGTGAACCCGTGGTCGAAGACGGAGACGTACGCGTCGCGCTCGTCGACCACCACGCCGTTGACCCAGACCTTCACGGCTCCTCCACGTCCTTCACGTCCGCTCCCCCGGCCAGGGCCAGCAGGCGGGCCGCCTTGAGCTCGGTCTCGCGCCACTCGGCCTCCGGGTCGGACCCCCAGGTGATCCCGGCGCCCGTCCCGAACGCCAGGATGCCGTCCCGGAGGCTGAACGTGCGGATCGCCACGGCCAGGTCGGCGGTGCGGCGGTCGGCGTCCACCCAGCCGACCGCGCCGCAGTACACCCCCCGCGGGCCGTTCTCGAGCTCGCCGATGAGCCGCAGCGCCGAGGACTTCGGGGCGCCGGTCACCGACCCCGGGGGGAAGGTCGCCGCGAAGATCTCGGCCCACCCGACGTCCGGCCGCAGCCGCCCGGTGACCGTCGAGACCAGGTGGACCAGGCCCGGGTGCCGTTCGACGGCCAGCAGGTCGGGGACGTCCACCGTCCCGGTGCGGCTGACCCGGCCCAGGTCATTGCGCACGAGGTCGACGATCATGACGTTCTCGGCCTCGTCCTTCGAGCTCAGCTCGGGCGCGATGCGCCCGGTCCCCTTGATCGGGCGCGAGGTCAGCAGGTCGTCGTCGCGGCGCAGGTACGTCTCCGGCGACGCGCTGGCCACGTCCAGGCCGGGCAGCCGGAGGAACCCGCCGTGGGGGGCCGGGTTACCCCTGGCAACGGCGTGGGCGAGGCCGAGCCCGTCGGAGGAGGGGTCCACCTCCGCCCGCAGCACCCGGCACACGTTGGCCTGGTACACCGTCCCGGCGGCGATCGCCTCCCGCAGGGTGACCACCGCGGCGACGTACTCCTCGTGCGTGAGCGAGGAGGTCCAGGCGCCCGGACCCGGGCCGCACCAGGACCCGGCTGGCGGGGGCAGGGGGGCGGGCCGCACGTCGGCGAAGCGGGCGCAGGTGACGGATCCCTCGAAGTCGACGACGACGGCCCACCAGCCGGAGCGGTCGAGGACGCCCAGGTCGTCCGAGAGCTCGGTCAGGCCCGTGGCGAGGCGGCCGCCCAGGTGGGCCAGGGGCTCGCTCCGGCGTGGCGCCACCCCGGCAAGGCTAGTGGGATCGGCTTTGGTGGGGGTCCGGCGTCTCGGCTATGGTGGCACCTCGCGGTGCGGGCCCCAGCCCGCCTGGCGGACGTAGCGCAGCTGGTAGCGCATCACCTTGCCAAGGTGAGGGTCGCGGGTTCGAATCCCGTCGTCCGCTCGAAGAGGTCCCGGCTCCGGTCGGCCTCACGCCGGTGGAGTGGCCGAGAGGCGAGGCAACGGCCTGCAAAGCCGTGTACACGGGTTCAAATCCCGTCTCCACCTCGGAGCCCCGTGGCCGCCATGGCATGGGACGCTTCACGCA
>DATJPE010000089.1 GCA_035506535.1 Actinomycetes bacterium
GGCGTCCTCGGCGCGCACGGGTCCTCGGCGGGTGCGGTGCTCCGGAGCGGTCGTGACGATGCGTCCGGTGCGCACGCCCGCCCGCATCAGCCGGACCAGGTCCGCCCAGAGCGCCTCCCACCGCTCCCGCGCCACCTCGCGGCCCGGGGTGAACGGATCGAGACGGGCCCGGAACAGCACCTCCGCGCGATAGACGTTGCCCACCCCCGCGAGCACGGTCTGCTCCATGAGCAGCCCCGCGACCGGCTGGCGGCTGCGATGCAGCCGCGCCCACGCCCGCTCGGGGTCGCCGTCGGCGCGCAGCGGGTCGGGGCCGAGCCGCGCCGTCAGCGCGGCGGCCTGCGCGGGGTCGACGACCTCGCAGGCTCCCGGTCCCCGCAGGTCCGCCCAGTGGGTCTGGCCGACCAGGCGCATCCGGACCAGGCCCCGCGGCTGCGGCGCGGGCAGCGGCCCGAGCGTGAACGAGCCGTAGAGCCCGAGGTGGACGTGCACCAGCCGGTCGTCCGCGAAGACGTAGAACAGGTGCTTGCCGTAGGCGTCGGTACCCCGCAGCTCCCGGCCGTCGACGAGCTGGGCCCCGGCGAAGCGGCCCTGCGGGCTGCTGACCCGAAGCGGCTCGCCGGCGAACACGCGAGCGTGCTCGAGCGCCAGCCGGCGGATGGTGTGGCCCTCGGGCACGCGCGCCATCCAACCTCAGCCAGCCTCAGGCAGCCGGCTCCTCCAGCGGGTGGCGGTCCCGGGACCGCTTGATCTCGAAGAAGCCGTCCGTGCCCGCGACGAGGCGGACACCGTCCCAGAGCCGCCCGGCGGCCTCGCCTCGCGGCGGCGGGGTCACCACCGGGCCGAAGAACGCCGCCCCGTCCACGTGGATGACCGGGGTTCCCACGTCCTGGCCCACCGGGTCCATCCCGGCGCGGTGCGAGGCCCGAAGTGCCGCGTCGTAGGCGTCCCCGTCGGCGGCGGCGATCAGCTGCTCGGGGAGGCCGACCTCGCGCAGCGCCTCCGCGATCGCGGCCATGGCCTCCGGCCGCTCGTCGCCCTGGACGTGGTAGCGGGTCCCGAACGCGGTGTAGAGCGGGAGCAGCACGTCCTCGCCGTGCTCGACGGCGGCCGCCTCGAACACGCGGACCGGGCCCCAGGCGCTGTCGAGGAACCGGCGGTAGGACTCCGGCAGGTCGCGGCCCTCGTTGAGCACCGCGAGGCTCATGACGTGCCAGCGCACCCGGACGGGACGTACCTGCTCGACCTCCAGCATCCAGCGCGAGGTGACCCACGCCCAGGGGCACAGCGGGTCGAACCAGAAGTCCGCGGTCGTCGTGGTGGTGGCCATGGCCGGCGCTCCCGATCTTTGAATACGCAACTTTCTACCCATCCTAAGCACCGGTCCCCGCGCGTGCAGCGCGGCCTTTCGTCTAGCGTTCAGGGGTGACCGGCCTGAACCTGACCCGTGACGAGGCGCGCGAGCGCGCCCGGCTGCTCGACGTCGACACCTACGAGGTTCGGCTGGACTTCACGACCGGCGAGAAGACCTTCGTCTCCGACACCCTGGTCCGGTTCCGCTGCGGCGAGCCCGGTGCCGCCGTGCGCATCGACCTGACGGCCGAGGCGGTCCGCTCACTGACGCTCAACGGCGCCGACCTCGACCCGGCGGCGCAGGCCGCGGAGGGGGGCCTTCGCATCGACGGGCTGGCCGCCGACAACGAGCTGCGGGTCGTCGCGGACTGCCTCTACATGCACACCGGGGAGGGGATGCACCGCTTCGTCGACCCGGTCGACAGCGAGGTCTACCTCTACACGCAGTTCGAGGCGAACGAGGCGCACCGGGTCTTCGCCTGCTTCGACCAGCCCGACCTCAAGGCAGCGGTCTCCTTCACCGTGGACGCGCCCGCCCACTGGACCGTGCTGTCCAACGAGCCCGTCGCCGGGACGGAGGCGCTGCGGGAGGGCGTACGGCGGACCCGGTTCGCGCCGACCCCCCGCGTCGCGACCTACATCACCGCGATCTGCGCGGGCCCGTTCTTCGGGATCACCGACACCTACGTCCGCCCGGACGGCTCGAGCATCCCGCTGGGCTTCTACTGCCGCGCCTCGCTGGGCCAGTACCTCGACGCCGGCGAGCTGGTCGAGCTGACCCAGCAGGGCTTCGCGTTCTTCGAGGACCAGTTCGGCCGGCGCTACCCGTTCACCAAGTACGACCAGGTGGGCGTCGCGGAGTTCAACGCCGGGGCGATGGAGAACTCGGGGTGCGTGACCTTCCACGAGGACTACTTCGTCTTCCGCAGCCGGGTCACGGATGCGCTGCGGGACACCCGCGCGAACACGTTGCTGCACGAGATGGCGCACATGTGGTTCGGCGACCTCGTGACCATGCGCTGGTGGGACGACCTGTGGCTCAACGAGTCCTTCGCGGAGTTCATGGCCTACCACTCCGCGGCGGAGGCCACCCGCTTCCGCACGTCGTGGACCTCCTTCGCGACCGGACGCAAGGCTTGGGGGTACCGCCAGGACCAGCTGCCCTCGACGCACCCGATCGTGGCCGACGCCCCGGACATCGAGACGGTCAAGGCCAACTTCGACGGGATCACCTACGCCAAGGGCGCGTCCGTGCTTCGCCAGCTCGTGGCCTGGGTCGGCCTCGAGGAGTTCATGGCGGGGCTGCGCGCGTACTTCGACAAGCACGCCTGGGGGAACACGACTCTCGCCGACCTGCTGGTCGAGCTGGAGGCGACGTCAGGACGAGACCTCACCGTGTGGTCGAAGGATTGGCTGGAGACCGCCGGCTGCAACACGCTGCTGCCCGAGACGACCCTCGCCGCGGACGGGACCTACACCGAGGTCGCGGTGGTGCAGGAGGCGCCGCGGGAGCACCCGACGCTGCGCTCGCACCGGCTCGCGATCGGCCTGTACGACCGGGTCGGGGACGCCCTCGTCCGCCGCCGCCGCGTCGAGCTCGACGTCGAGGGCGCCCGTACGAGCGTCCCGGAGCTGCTCGGCGAGGCCGAGCCCGACCTGCTGCTGCTCAACGACGACGACCTCACCTTCGCGAAGATCCGGCTGGACGCCCGCTCACTGGCGACGCTGACCTCCGACCTGGCCCGCCTCGAGTCCTCCCTGGCCCGGGCGCTGTGCTGGAGCGCCGCGTGGGACATGGCCAGGGACGCCGAGATGCGCCCGCGCGACTTCGTCACCCTCGTCGCGAACGGGGTCGGCGGGGAGGGCGACATCACGACCGTCCAGACGGTGCTGCGGCAGGCCACGGCGGCGATCGACCTCTACGTCGACCCCTCGCACGCCGGGGCCT
This sequence comes from Actinomycetes bacterium, assembly GCA_035506535.1. Classification (NCBI taxonomy): domain Bacteria; kingdom Bacillati; phylum Actinomycetota; class Actinomycetes; species Actinomycetes bacterium. The sequence continues at coordinate 3,302 of DATJPE010000089.1, forward strand.
CCCGCCACGACCTCGCCGCGTCGCTGGTGGCGCTGCTGCACGCGGCCGAGACGGGCAGCGACCTGCAGCTCGCCTACGCACGCGCGCTCACCGGCGTGGCGTCGACGCCGGAGGAGCTGGATCTGCTGGGCCGGATCCTCGACGGCTCGGAGGTGATACCCGGGCTGGTCGTCGACGCCGACGTGCGCTGGGCCCTCCTGCGCCGCCTCGTCCAGAAGGGCCGCCTCGGGGACGCGGCGATCAACGCCGAGCTCCAGCGCGACGCGACGGCCAACGGCCAGCGGCAGGCCGCCACGGTGCGAGCCGCACGGCCGACGCCGGAGGCGAAGGCGTACGCGTGGCGGCAGGTGATGGAGGCCGACGAGCTGCCCAACGCCCTGCAGATGGCGACCATCCTCGGCTTCTCCGACCCGACCCAGCCCGAGCTCCTGCGGCCCTACGTCGAGCGATACTTCTCGACCATCACCGAGGTCTGGCGCACGCGCACCCTCGAGATGGCGAGCAACCTCGCGATGGGCCTGTTCCCGGGCCAGTTCGTCGAGCAGGAGACCGTGGACGCGGCGAACGCGTTCCTCGCCGACCCCGACGTACCCCCGGCGCTGGCCCGGCTGGTCGCCGAGGGCCGCGACGGCGTCGAGCGAGCCCTGCGCGCTCGCGCCGCCGACCGCGCCTGACCCGGAGTCCGGGCACGCGCTGTCAGACGTTTCGGGCGCCCAAGCGCACGAACTGCCTGACAACGGGGTCGGGCTCCCCCGCCGCACGTGAGCTGTCAGACGTTTCGGGCGCCAGAGCGCACGAGCTGCCTGACAACCCGCTCCGCTCCCGGGCCCGCTGGGTCGGGCTCGATTTCCCCTGTGGACGGTGACCACGGGGACCTCGTGTGGCGGGCCACCATCGAGGGCATGGCCGCCACTCCACTCGGACTCATCGACTCTCTCGCCGCCACCCAGGACGGCGTCGTCAGCCGAGCCCAGCTGCGCGAGCTCGGTGTCTCCCGCCACCAGGTCCGCGACGCGGTGCGCGCGCGCCGGTGGCGGCTGGTCGGTCACGCGGTGGTGGTCCACCGGGGACAGCTGACCCGGCAGGCCCGGTGGTGGGTCGCCGTGTTCCACCTCGGCCCCGGCTCGATGCTCGCCGCCTGGACGGCCGCCGAGGCGGCCGGCCTGACCGGGTTCACCGTCGACGCCGTGCACGTGGTGGTCCCCCGGGGGCACCGGATCCGCGCGCTGCCGTGGATGAGGGTGCACGAGTCTCGTCGGCTGCACGCCGACGATCGACGCCAAGGGACGCCGCTGCCGCAGGTGCGGGCGGCACGAGCCGTCCTGGACCTGGCGAGCTGGTCGACCAAGACCCGTGTGGGGTTGGCCGCGCTCGCCGCCGCTGTGCAGCAGGGCATCGTCACCGTGGATCAGCTCCGGGCCGAGCTGGCCGTCGCCGGGCGCATCACGCGGGCCAGGCTGATCGAGAAGACCCTCCACGACATCGAGGGCGGGGCGCAGGCGCTCTCGGAGATCGACTTCGCCGTCCTGTGCCGCCGCTATGGGCTGCCCGAGCCGGTACGCCAGGTGCGGCGGATCGACGCCTCAGGGCGTACCCGCTACCTCGACGTGTGGTTCCGGCGCGCCGACGGCCGCGTGGTCCACGTCGAGATCGACGGGGCCGTGCACCTCACGCCGCTGAACTGGTGGGACGACATGGACCGGCAGACCGACCTGGCGATCGCGGAGGACGCTCTCGTCGTACGGATCGCCTCCCCCGCGATCTACGTCGACCCGGCGGACGTTGCCCGCCGCGTCGCGCGAGCGCTCCAGGTGGACCCCCCGCAGCTGCGTCGCCACGCGGCCTGAGTGAGTTGTCAGGCGACATGGGCGCTCGGGCGCACGAGACGTCTGACAACGTGACCGGAGTCCGGCGCCCCGCGGGTCAGGGCTGGTCGGTGTGCAGGATGCGCGGGTGGCGTGCGTGCTCGGCGAGGACGGTGAGACCGTCGACGATCCCGCCGACCAGGTCGCCCGCGCCGAAGCTGGTCGTCATCGACAGGGCGGCCAGGCCGCAGGAGGCGTCGTCGAGCTCGAGGTGGGCCTGGCTGCCGGTGACGATCTCCACCCGACGCCCGGCCACGTCCACCGCGACGAGCACGAGGCGCGCCGTGTCGCCCGGGACGGCGGCGTGCAGCGACCGGGCCCTCGCCCGTACGTCGTCGCCGAGCGGGCCGACGTACACGGAGAAGCCGAGCCCGCTCTGGGACTCGGCGCTCTTGATCGCCCGCTCGAGGCTGACCCGCTGGGTCAGCGAGAAGGCCTCACCAGCGGGCACTGCTGCCTCCCCCGGCCAGCGTCGCGTCCTGCGGCGTCACGGCCGCCATCGACTCCTCCTCGCGCGGCCCGCCGAACCAGTCGGGCCCGTTGAACCACTCCGGCGTCGCCCACCACGACAGCCCGGGCCGATACCGCGGCCCGCGCGCGATGGAGGGTGCGGCCGCGAGCAGCCAGATCACGAGGATCACCAGCGCCGGGATGCCGACGAAGACCAGCAGCGCGGTCCCGAGATCCATCCCCGAGCCGGGGTCCTCGCCGTCGGAGTGGTGGGCACTCGCGAAGGCCGGGGAGGTCACGAGCAGTGACAGCGGTACGGCGCTCGCGACAACCAGCGCCCGCCAGGCGGTCCTCACGAGCGCACAGCCTAGCCAGGCTCACCGCTCGCGCAGGGCACGGGTGAGCGGGTCGAGCAGCGGCGCCGAGGGCAGGTCCTCGAGCAGGACCGGGCGGCCGAGCCCGTCGGTCACCGGGACCCGCCAGTTGGGGTACTCCTGGTCGGTGCCGGGCTGGTTGACCGCCCTCCGATCACCCACGAGGTCGGTCACCGCGACGCCGAGCAGCCGGGCCGGCGTGCGTGCGAGGAAGCGGTGCATCGCAACCACGACGTCCTCGTC
>DATJPE010000090.1 GCA_035506535.1 Actinomycetes bacterium
CTGGCCGAGGTGACCCGGGTGCTGCGTCGTCACGTCGACCTGCTCGTCGAGACCTATGACGGCGACGAGGACAAGGCCTGCCGTGACATCCGCAAGCACGTGGCCTGGTACCTCAAGGGCTTCCGCGTGGGCGGCCCGACCAGGGCCGCGCTCGCGCTCGTGTCCACCCGCGCCGAGCTCGACGACCTCCTCGGGAGCTTGGCGCTGGACCAGCCCTTCCCGGACGAGGTGGCGGGGCTGCCCCGAGGGCGTACGTCCGGCATCCCGCGGGTCGCGCTGCCGGCGGGCTGGCTCGACGACCCTGACGAGGACGTCGTGCCGTACGCCGCCGAGCTCGCGACCTCTGGCGGCTGAGCGGATGGTTCCGCGGGTCGTGCGGACGGGCAGACTGGACGACGTGACGGCGACGACGCCCCAGACGGGGGCTCACGAGGCCGGTGACGCGGCCCGGCGTCGCCGGGTCCGGCGCCGTCGCCTCGTCGCCCTCGGTGTCGTGGCCGTGCTCGCCCTCGGGTGGCTGTGGCTGGCCAGCGTGCCCACGCGGATCTGGTGGACCGCCCGCCAGGACCAGCGGCCGCGCTCCGACGTGCTCGTCGTCCTGGGCGCCAGCCAGTACAACGGCCGCCCCTCCCCGGTGCTGCAGGCGCGGCTGGAGCACGCGCTGGTCCTCTACCGCGACGGGGTGGCCCCGCACGTGATCACCGTGGGCGGCAAGCGGCCGGGGGACAACTACACCGAGGCCGCCTCGGGCAAGGACTGGCTGGTCGCGCGCGGCGTACCGGCGTCGTCGGTCGTGGCCGTGCAGTCCGGCAGCGACACGTGGAACAGCATGCAGGCGGTGGCCACCGAGATGCGCCGGCACGACTGGCGCAGCGCGGTGATCGTGACCGACCCCTGGCACTCCTTCCGCTCCCGGGAGATGGCCCGCCACCTGGGGCTGACGGTGGCGACCTCGCCGACGCGCACCGGCCCGATAGTCCAGCAGCGGGGCACCGAGGTGCACTACATCGTCCGCGAGACGGGGGCCTACCTGTCCTGGCTCTGGCACGACCGCCGCTGACCTGGCGCGGTCCGTAGAGTGACAGGCGTGGTGGGCGAGGGCCGCGGTGAGGGGTACGACGCCCACGCGCAGGAGCGCTGGGCCCCGGAGGCGCCCAAACGCTCCGGCCGTACGTGCTTCGCCCGCGACCGGGCACGCGTCCTGCACTCGAGCGCGCTTCGCCGGCTCGCCGCGAAGACCCAGGTCGTGCACCCGTGGGACGAGGACGTCCCGCGGACCCGGCTGACCCACTCGATCGAGGTCGGCCAGGTGGGCCGCGAGCTCGGCCAGGCCCTCGGCTGCGACCCCGACCTGGTGGAGGCCGCCTGCCTCGCCCACGACCTCGGGCACCCGCCGTTCGGGCACACCGGCGAGGCCGCGCTCGACGAGGCGGCCAAGGCGTGCGGCGGCTTCGAGGGCAACGCCCAGTCGTTGCGGATCCTGACCCGCCTCGAGCCCAAGACCGTGACCGCCGAACGCAGCGTGGGCCTGAACCTGACCCGCGCCAGCCTCGACGGGGCGACGAAGTACCCCTGGCCGCCGCGGGACGGCGCCGACGGCAAGTACGGCGTCTACGCCGAGGACCTCGAGGTCTTCGTCTGGCTGCGCGCAGGAGCGCCCGAGGGGGTGCGCTGCCTGGAGGCGCAGGTGATGGACGCCTCCGACGACATCGCCTACTCGGTGCACGACCTGGAGGACGCGCTCGTCTCGGGGCACCTCACCCTCGCCCAGCTCGCCGACCCGGTCGAGCAGGAGGCCGTCGCCCGGGTGGCGGTGGAGCGCTACGCCGCCGACGCGACGCGGCAGGAGATCGTCGACGCGCTGCAGCGGCTCGATGACCAGCCATGGTGGCCGCAGGCCTTCGACGGGTCGCGCCGCGGCCTCGCCGAGCTGAAGAACCTGACCTCCCAGCTCATCGGCCGCTTCGCCTCGGCGGCGGAGTCGGCCACGCGCGAGGCGTACGGCGGACGGCGGCTGACCCGCTACGCCGCGGACCTCGTCGTGCCGCGCGGGACGAGGCTGGAGTGCGCGGCGCTGAAGGCCGTCACCGCCGTCTACGTGATGGAGCGGGCGGGGGCGCCGGAGGCGCGGGCCCGCCAGCGCGAGATCGTCCACGAGATCGTCGCCGCGCTCGTGCTCGGCGCGCCGGGGTCGATCGACCCGGTGCTGCGACCGGACTTCGACGCGGCGGCCAGCGACGCCGAGCACCTTCGCGTGGTCGTGGACCAGGTGGCCTCGCTCACCGACCCGGCCGCGCTGGCGCTGCAGCGCCGGCTCACGCGCTGAGGGCTCGCCGACCTGCGAGGGCGCGACGGCTCGCGCGCTCGTAGGGTGGCGGGATGAGCCAGTACGTCGTCATCGGCGGCGGCCTCGCCGGCGCCAAGGCCGTGGAGACCCTGCGGACCGAGGGCTTCGACGGCAGCGTGGTCCTCGTCTCGGGCGAGAAGCAGGTGCCGTACGAGCGTCCACCGCTGTCGAAGGGCTTCCTGCTCGGAACCGAGGCGGCCGAGAAGGCGCAGGTGCACGAGCCGGGCTGGTACGCCG
>DATJPE010000091.1 GCA_035506535.1 Actinomycetes bacterium
CACCACCGAGACGCCCCCGTGGGAGTCGGTCGTGACGTGCTGGGTCTTGGAGAAGTGGGTGTTGTAGACCCTGATCTCGATCGGACTCCCCGCGGGGAAGCGCCCCAGCGTGACGTGGAACGGCTCGTTGTTCTTCACGTAGCCGACGTGGCACGCCGGCGACGTCGCCTGCACGGTGGTGTAGGCGGACTCGGGCGAGTTGCACCCGTAGGTGTGCGCCGAGGCCGTGATCGTGCCGTGGCTGTACGGAGAGGTGAAGGTCGCCGTGGCCGTCCCGTTCGAGCTCGGCGCGCTCGTGCTGAGCGAGCCGAAGGTGAACTTCACCCAGCAGCCCTTGGCCACGTTGCCGGCGGTCAGGGTGACCTGCTGGCCCTTGGCGACCGTGGCCCGGTCCGCGACCAGCGTCAGCTTGGTCTTCGGCGGATAGGTGTGGTGCTTGTGATGCTTGTGATGCTTGCCAAGATGCATCGCCAGCTGGCCGTCGGCCGCCTGGGCGGCGGAGACCCCGGCGAAGGTCAGCGAGGCGACCAGCGCGACGGCGATCGCGATCCGTCCCAGCACGCTCTTGCTCACCGGGATCCTCCATCCATGGTCACGCGGGTCGACGGTCTGGTGCGTGCGGCGCTCATCAGTAGGCCCCTCGCGCTCGTGTCACGGCCCGCACCGTCCGGAAGAGGATGGACAGGTCGAACCACAGGGTCCAGTTCTCCACGTAGTGCAGGTCGAGGCGGACCGACTCCTCCCAGGAGAGGTCCGATCGCCCGCTGACCTGCCACACGCCGGTGAGGCCCGGACGGACCAGCAGCCGGCGCCGTACGTGGCTGCCGTACTGGTCGACCTCGCGCGGCAGCGGCGGACGCGGGCCGACCAGGGACATCTCGCCGCGCAGCACATTGACCAGCTGGGGCAGCTCGTCCAGCGACGTGCGGCGCAGGAGGCGTCCGACGCGGGTGACCCGCGGATCCCGCCGCATCTTGAACAGCGGTCCCTCGTCGTGGACGTTCTGGTCGAGCAGGTCCACGAGACCGTGCTCGGCCTCGACGTGCATCGAGCGGAACTTCCACAGCGTGAAGGGGCTGCCGCCTCGCCCGACCCGCTGCTGGCGGAAGAAGGCAGGTCCCGGGCTGTCGAGTCGGACCAGGGCCGCGACGACCACGAAGACCGGCAGCAGCACGACGAGGGCGAGCGCCGCCACGACCCGGTCGAAGGCGGCCTTGGCCAGCCGGCGCACACCCGAGAACTCGGGCTTGTCGACGTGCAGCAGCGGCAAGCCGGCCACCGGCCGCAGGTGGATCCGGGGCCCGGCGATGTCGGTGAGGTTGGGGCTCACGACCAGGTCGACGTCGCTGTCCTCGAGCTCCCAGGACAGCCGGCGCAGGTCGCGCGCCTCGAAGCCGGCAGAGGGGACGACGAGCAGGGTGTCGATGCGGTGGACAGCCAGTGCGTCGTGGACGTCGGACAGGCTTCCGACCACGGGGGCGACTGCCGGGTCCGCCGCCGCGATCCCGTCGTCGGTGAGCAGCCCGACGACCTTGAACCCCCGGCCGGGCGTCCCGACCAGGCCCCGGGCGACCTCGACGGCGGAGCGGGCGCCGCCCACGACCAGGACCCGGTGCGAGGCACGGCCCGCCCGGCGCAGCCGCACCAGGTGCAGCCTCGCCAGCGCGCGCACCGTCAGCGATCCGGCGACGGTAGCGAGCAGGGCGAGCCCCGCGTATCCGCGGGAGAAGGGAACGTCGAAGGCCCAGGCGAACAGCGCCAGCCCGGCGACCACGCGCACCGCGGCCTCGACGACGCGCCGGAACTCCTCCGTGCCCTCGGCGAGGAACCGCGGCTCGTAGCAGCGGCACAGGGCCAGGGAGAGCACCCACAGCGCGGGGAAGGCCACCGTCACCCATGCGTAGGTCCCGCCCGCACCTCCGAACCGAAGGAGCAGCGCGGTCGCGGCGGCCAGAGCCGCGACGACGGCGTCCGAGAGCACGAGGAAGCGCGCGTAGCGCGAGGCCCAGCGCGGCCGCGTGGTGGGGCGGGAACCCCCCTCCGTGCGGTCGGCGAAGACCTCAGCCGATGCGTCGCTGAATTCGGCACTGGAA
>DATJPE010000092.1 GCA_035506535.1 Actinomycetes bacterium
AGCAGGTCCCCTGTCGGGACCACTTGTGAGGGCACCGTCACCGCACCCTTCCAGCGCAGGACGACCGAGGCGTTGCCCGCCTTCTCGCCGTACTCGACCCGGATCGCATAGCTGTGCCCCTTGGTCAGCGCGATCGTCCCCGTGTGCGTCACCACGCCGTTGTCGGTCCAGTCGTTGACCAGCCGGACCCCGTTCACCCACAGGCGCATGCCACCGTCGGCCTGCGTGGTGAACGTGTACGTCGTCGTCGCGGGCGCGACCACGTGCCCGGTCCAGCGCACACCGAAGCTGTTGACGTAGAAGTCCGACCGGGGCGCGCCCGTGCCCCAGGTGAAGTTCACCGTCGCGTCGACGCGGGTGATGGCCGGCGTCCCCGAGAAGATCGTGTTCTTGAAGTACGTCCCGGTGAGGCCGTGCTTGACCGACGCGGGGGACGACGACACCGGAGCCGACGAAGAGACCACCGGGGATGACGAGGCCGGCGCCGATGAGGACTTCGCCGGGGCCGAGGAGGCCGCGGGTGCGGAGGAGGACGCCGCCGGTGCGGAGGACGCGGGCGAGGTCGACGGGCAGGTCGCGGGCGTCGAGCCCGGCGTCGACGTACTGGTCTGGCTGGCCGAGCTGTCCGAGCCCCCCGAGCCGGACGCCCCCGAGCCGCCCGAGTCCGTGACGGAGTCCGACGCCACGGAGCCGGACTCCGAGTCGGACGACGGCGGTGAGGACGACGACGGGTGGGCCGCCTCGAAGGCGTCGTACAGCGCGGTCACCACCGGATAGAGCGCGTTGGCCATCTTGATGAACCCGCAGGCCGTCGGATGGGTCAGCCCCGAGTCCATGTCGGCGGCAGTGAGGTAGTGGTTCATGTCGAAGAAGCTGACCGCGCACCCGGTCTCGGCCACGGCGGAGACGACACCGGGGATCGCGGCGTTGTAGGTGTTCACCACGCTGTCCAGCCCCGGTCGCGGGACGACGGACATGACGACGAGATGCACGTTCGGCAGGTCGACGCAGATGCGCGACACCAGGTCCTGCAGCCGGGCGGGGGCGTTCGCCATGTCGTCGTTCTGGACGATGTCGTTGGTGCCGATGTGCAGCAGGACCACGTCGGGCGTCGCCTTGGCGAGCCAGGTGTCGATCGAGGCCCGGATCTGGTCGATCCGGTATCCGCTGTGCCCCTCGTGGTCGGCGTCGAGCAGCTCTGGTGGCCCGCCGTTGAGCGAGCCGACGAAGTCGATGTCGTCGCCGTCCTCCTGGACGGTGCGCTCCCACAGCACGGTCCGATACCCGCCCGGGACGCGGTACCCGTCGGTGATCGAGTCCCCGAGCGGCATCAGCTTCATCACGGTGGCGCCCGAGGCGGTGTCCGCCGACGCGCCGGGGCCGAGCCCCAGCACCACGACGGGCGCAAGCGCGGTCAGCGCGACCGCGAGCAGCATCCGCAACGGCCTGGCGTACGTCGCAGCGCGCATGCGCTCACCCCCTGCGCCGGTACCCCAGCACCGGCGGTGCCTCGCAGCCTAGGCCCGCGGGTCACCCGTTCGGGGTAGTCCGCGCCGATCGCTCGTACGCCATCTCGCGCGTCACCGCCGCCGCGACGTCCGGGCCGAGCTCGCGCTCGACGAGCCAGCAGGCGAGGTCGAGCCCGGCGGTGACCCCGGCCGAGGTGAGCAGGTCGCCGTCGTCGACGTACCGGACGCCCTCGCGCACCATCGCGCCGGATGCGCGGAGGTCCGCCAGGGCGACCTCGTGGGTGGTCGCCGGCCGCCCGCGCGTGAGGCCGGCGGTGGCGAGCAGCATCGCGCCGGTGCAGACCGAGGCGACCCAGCGGCAGCCGGGCGCGAGCTCGGCGAGGTCGTGCGGGAGGTCGCCCTCCTGGGCCTCGTGCCACGCTCCCGTCGGCGCGCGGTCGCCCCAGCCGCCGCCGGGGACCACGATCGCGTCCGGCTGACCGTGCTCGCCGAGGCCGGAGTCGACGAGCAGGCGCAGGCCGTGGGAGGCGTGCACGACGCCGGCGCCGTACGCCCCGACCAGCGCGACCTCCCAGGGCTCGCCGTCTCGGCCGGCGACGACGTTCGCGGCGTTGCGCAGCACCTCGTACGGCCCCACCGCGTCCATCTCGTCGAACCCGTCGAAGACCACGACCTCGATGCGCATGGGGCCAGCCTGCCGTGCGGGCGCGGCGGCCGCGACGAGTTCGGGACCCCCGGGGAGCCGGCGGAGCGCGTACGGCGGGTCGCTTTGACGCCCGCCCGGGCGCCGCCGAGGATGGACGGACCCGGCGAAAGGTGCAGCCCGCGATGACGCGACGCAGGACCGTCGAGACCGTCGACGACCTCGACGGGGGCGAGGCGGAGGAGCGCGTGACGTTCGCCTTCGACGGGATCACCTACACCCTGGACCTCTCGCGAAAGAACGCGATCCGCCTGCGCAGCACCCTGCAGCCGTACGTCGCCGCGGGGCGACGTATCGGCGGCCGTCCCGCACCCCGCGCGCTGATCGCGTCGGCCCGCCGCCGCCCGACCCGGACCCGGCGGGACCCGGCGCAGACCAAGGCGATCCGGGAGTGGGCGCTGCGCCACGGCTACGACGTCTCGCCCCGCGGCAAGATCACCGACGAGATCGCCGCCGCCTTCGACGCCGCCCACTGAGCTCAGACCCCACTCGCCCCCCGGCCCCCACTGGCCCCGGCCACGTTCGAGTCCTCTCCGTTGCGACGGCCTAGGCTCGTTGAGCGGTCAACGAGCGAGGGGCGCGGCATGGACTACGGGCACGAGATGGCCTTCGGCGCGTTCGTCACGCCGTCGGCGCGCGACCCGAGGGCGGTCGTCGCCCTGGCCCGCCTCGCCGAAGGCGTCGGCTACGACCTGCTGACCTTCCAGGACCACCCGTACCAGCCGGCGTTCCTCGACACCTGGACGCTGCTGTCGTACGTCGCCGCCGCGACCGAGCGCATCACGCTGGCGCCCAACGTCGCCAGCCTGCCCCTCCGCCCACCTCTCGTGCTGGCCCGCAGCGCCGCGAGCCTGGACCTCCTCAGCGGCGGACGGGTCGAGCTCGGTGTCGGCGCCGGGGCGTTCTGGGAGGCGATCGAGGCGTCGGGAGGCCCGCGCCGGACGCCCGGCGAGGCGGTCCGCGCGCTCGAGGAGGCCATCGACGTCCTGCGCCAGGTGTGGGCCGCCGGCGACCGGGGCGGCGTACGGGTCGAGGGCCAGCACTACCGCGTGGTCGGCGCCAAGCGCGGGCCGGCCCCGGCACACGACATCGGCATCTGGGTGGGCGCCTACAAGCCAGCGATGCTGCGCCTGACCGGGCGCCTCGCCGACGGTTGGCTGCCCTCGCTCGGCTACCTGCCCGGGGGCGCCGCCGACCTCGCCTCGGGCAACGCCGTCATCGACGAGGCCGCGCGGGACGCCGGGCGCGAGCCCGGCGACGTACGACGGCTGCTCAACATCGGCGCCGACGTCGCGGCCGAGGACCTCGCGGAGTGGGCGCTGGCGTACGGCGTCTCGGTGTTCATCGTCGGATCGGACGACGCGGCGACGCTCGAACGCTTCGCCGTCGAGGTGGCACCTGACGTCCGCGCCATCGTCGCCGCCGAGCGCGCCGCGGCCGGTCGCGCCGCCGACGAGGGCTCCCCGGCCGCCGAGGGCTCGCCCGGACAGCCCGTCACCGCCCCCCTGGACACCGAGACCGCACGGCGGCTGGCGTCCATCCCGACGAGGGACGACGGGGTACGCCGCTCCACGAACCAGCCGTGGGACGAGACGACCCGCCCGACGGCACCGGGCCCGCCCCCGGGCACGACGTACCGCCGCGGCGCGGAGGCCCTCGGGCAGCACCTCGTCGACGTCCACGACCACCTGCGCGGCGAGCTGGCCACCGTGCGCGACCTCGTCGAGCAGGTACGCGCCGGCACCCTCGCCTCCGGCGCCGCCCGCTCAGCGATCAACGCGATGACGATGCGGCAGAACGACTGGACGTTGGGGGCGTACTGCGCCGCCTACTGCCGTGTGGTCACCGGCCACCACACCCTCGAGGACGCCGAGATCTTCCCGCACCTGCGCCGCGCGGACCGCCACCTCGAGCCGGTGATCGACCGCCTCGCCGAGGAGCACGTCGTCATCCACGAGGTCCTCGAGGGCCTCGACCGCGCGCTGGTCGAGTTCCTCGCCGGCGCTCGCCCGACCGCCCCGGGCGCCGGCACCGGCCATGACCCAGCGGGGCACGACGTCGGCCGGCTCGACGCCGCGCTGGACCTGCTCAGCGACACCCTGCTCAGCCACCTGGCCTACGAGGAGCAGCAGCTGGTCGAGCCGCTCGCCCGCTTCGGCTTCTACCCCGGCCAGCTCTGAGGAGGCGGGCGCCCCGCCGGGTAGGCGCGCCCCGGGTCAGGCCGGTCGCGCCGCCGCGAGACAGGTCGCGACCGCCTCGTCGGCGGTCGCGGCGTGGACCAGCTCCTGCTCCACGCCGTCGGCGTCGAGCACCCGCCAGCCGCGCAGACAGACCAGCGGTACGCCCGTCCGCCGCGCCAGCGCCACCTCGGCGAGGGTTCCCCAGCTGCCCCCGACGCAGATCACCGCATCGGCCCCCCGGACCAGCAGGCCGCCACGCAGCTCGCCGAGCCCGGTGGCCAGAGCCACGGTGAGCCGAGGATGCGCCACGGCGCGGTCGGTGCCGGGCAGGACGCCGACGACGGTGCCGCCGCCCTCGGCCGCGCCGGAGGCCGCCGCGGCCATGACACCGCCGAGCCCGCCGGTCAGCACGGTCACCCCGGCCAGGGCGAGCAGCCGCCCGACCTCGAACGCCGCCTCGAGGACGTCGTCGGCGGCCTCGGACGGCCCCACGACGGCGACGTACACGCCCTCATCGCCCAT
>DATJPE010000093.1 GCA_035506535.1 Actinomycetes bacterium
GGCCACCCGCGCCGCGTGCGCGACCAGCTCCCCCGACCCGCCCCCGAACGGCGACGACGGCAACGGCTGCACTGAAGAATCCCCCGAACCCGGCACCCCTCCACGCTAAACCGACCCACCGACAATCCCGTTCCACCACAACAGTTCTCCACAGCCCGGGTGGAAGCCGCGCACGTGCGCAAGAGGGTGGCGCTGGTCCGAGAGTTCGCCGAGGCGATGGAGAACGATGACTACCCGCCAGCCGCCCAGCTATGGACTGACCACCGGATCCAGACGCTAGGACCCGAGGAACTCGAGGACGTTGGCGGTGAATTGCCGGTTCGTGACAGACCCGCCGTGGTCTCCGGAGACGACGAGGAGCCGGGCTCCCGGGATCGCCGCCGACAGCACCTCCGGTCGCTGCGCGAACGGGTCGGTGTCGCCTGCGATGACCAGGGTGGGCGCGCTGATCCGGTCGAGCGGGATGTGGCTCATGTGCGCTGATCTCGCGACGAGGGAGAGGGCGACTCGGTCGACATCGCGTCCCTCGAGGCCGTCGAGGAAGGCCTGCGCACGGGGGTCGAGCGGACCTGGGTCCTCGGCGATGAGCGCGTCGGCGAGGACGTCGCGCCTCAGTGACGCGGAGTCGACCCCGCCTCGTTCCACGACGGCCGCCCCGACGCCGACGGTGACCAGTCGGCGGATCCGCTTCTCCTGCGTTGCCGCGATCAGCGAGACGACCGCGCCCATCGAGAAGCCGACGAGGTCGATCTCCGGCACGCCCGTGGCGTCGATGAGCCCGGACAGGTCTCGGGCCATGCGCGGCTCGCCGTACGCGTCCTCCCGATGAGGCTTGCCCGAGTGCCCGTGGCCCCTCGCGTCTGGCGCGACCACCGTGCGACCCGCCCCGTGCAGGATCCCCACGACACCCGTGTCCACCCAGTCGCGCGTGGTGTCGCCGGTGAAGCCGTGGTGCAGCACCAGCGTCGGGAGGTCGTCGTCGCCCTTCCAGTGCTGAAAGGCGATCTCGACGCCGTCGTCGGTCGTGAAGGCGTCGAAAGCCGATTCGGTCATGTCGCTGCCTGCCTCGTCTCGATGGGTGTGCCGAGCTCCACGGTCCGCGAGACCGTGCAGAGTCGCTCGTGCGAGCGCTCGATGGCGATCGGGAGCGCATCACGCGCGGCATCCCCGTCAGGCCCTGCGGGGAAGCGAACGTCGAAGGTGACCGTGAGGTCGACGAGATGGTTGCCGCCTTCGTCACGCACCTTGCGCCCCGACATGGCAAGCTCGAAGTGCTCCGGCTCTGCCCGGCGGGTGGTGATGAAGTCCACGTCGAGGCCGGTGCAGCCGGCGATCGCGACCAGCAGGAGCTCGGTCGGGCTGAAGTCCTGGGTGTCCCCCGTGCCGAACCTCAGGCGCCCGCCGCGCACGTTGATCGCCTCGTGGTGGGCGTGCTCGAGACGACGTACGACAACCGAGCGCACGTCGTCATCCGACATGCCCCCAGCCTGCACTGCGCGCCCGGTACGCGCCAGGGCAGGGCGATCGTGCGGCGACGTCAGCGCCCGTAGACCGCGATGAAGTCCCGGCTGGTGTCAGTGAAGTACCGGTTCACCGGACGTTTGAAGTCCACCAGCTTGTGCGGCGTGGCCCCGCCGGGTCCCGGGGTGTACCACATTCCCGAGATCCATGCGGGGTTGATGTCGAGCTGCATCGCGCGGACGGCGCCGGCATGCTGGAGCAGGTTCGCCAGTGACTGCACCGACAGGGCGTTGCCGGCGACGAAGACGAAGTCGCCGGCCGACGTCACCCCCAAACCGGAGCGCCAGACGTAGTACGAACCCTTGAGCGTCGCGCCCCAGTTCGATTGAACGTCCTTGGCGACGTTGCCAGCGACCTTGCCGTTGTCGATGAGCAGCCTCAGGTTCTGGCGGACCGAGACGACCGAGCTGTTCATCGACACCTCGCTCCCCCAGGCACCGATGGCTGCATGACCGTCGCGGTAGATGACCAAGGACGCGGCGCCGGGCGTGAGCTTCCCCATGGTGTGGCCATCGGCGTAGTAGCCCCCGCGGGCATCCTTGAGCTTGAACCCGCTGTTGAACGTGGCGACAAGGCCCTTGCGCGCCGAGGGCGGAATGGTGTCCGGCTGCTTCCAGAGGTTGAGGTTCCCGGGGTCGGCATAGCCGGGGTGCTGGACGAAACGGACCTGCGCCCCGTCCATCCACATCACGCCGGCGAGGTAGGAAGTGTGCTGCGAGTCGGGTCGTAGGTAGGCGACCTGCACGATCGGCTGCCCGTGGGCGTACGCCGCCGCGCGGTAGACCCCCTCACCCTTCAGCGCCGGCGTCGCGATCGAGGCGAGGGTCGCCTGGATCGACACTGATGCAACGCTCGTCGCTCGAGAGCGACCGGTGGCGCTCGAGCGGCTCACCGGCGAGCCCGAGGGCGGAGAGGTGATCTCCGATCCCTGGAGAAGGGAGAGGTCAGGCGTTCCGCCCACCTTGGGCGGATGCATCTTGTACTGCGCCTCTTCGAGGCCGGTGACCGCGAAGCCCAAGGAGTGGTTGCGCGCCCACTCGGCGAGACGAACCGACGCGCTGTCGGTCCCCGGAGCGAGCAGGGCATGGGCGACCGACCAGCCGATCACGATGACTGCGATCAGCAACAGCGTCCGGACCAGCCGCAGGTTCCGACGCAGCCGGCGCCGAGGTCGACGCTGTTCCGTGGGGACTTCCTCGTCGAGGAGCGGGGTCTCTCGCTCGGCCGACTGCATCGCTCTCCTCTTCGAGACGAACACCACCCACGGAGGGCTCGCGATCCTTCGGCGGCGCTTCCGTCCGACATCGATGACCTTGCGCCGTGATCCTTAGCGGTTGCTGTGTCGAGGCGGGTCCATAGTGGGTGGAGTCGGCGCCACCAACCGGCCCGCACGACCAGCACCCCGACGAGGACATGAGGCGCGACCAATGACCGTGGCCGTCACCGGCAGCGAGGCCGCCGCGGGTGAGGTCTCCGAGAAGAGACGAGGGCCGGTCGTGGCGCTCCTCGTCGCGCTGCGGCCCCGTCAGTGGCTGAAGAACTCGATCGTCGTGGCTGCGCCGCTCGCGGCGGCAACCCTGCTGCTGCCCAGGACGTTGTGGCTGACCGCCGTCGCGATCGTCGCGATGTGCCTGGCGTCCAGTGCCGGGTACCTCGTCAACGACGTCCGGGATGTCGCCGCGGACCGACTGCATCCGGTCAAGAGGCTTCGCCCCATCGCAGCGAGAGAGCTCGGTGCCGGCGTCGCCGTCGTCGTCGCCGGGCTCTTGGGGCTCGGCGCGCTGGCCCTCGCGGCCATGGTCGACCGTCCTGGCCTCGTGCTCGTGATCGCGGTCTACCTCGCCACCACTGTCGCGTACTCGTTGTGGCTGAAGCACGAGGCCGTCCTCGACATCGCCATCGTCGCGAGCGGGTTCGTGCTACGAGCGCTCGCCGGGGGGATGGCCACCGGTGTGGCGCCGTCGCGATGGTTCCTCATCGTCGCGGCGTTCGGGTCCTTGTTCCTCGTCGCCGGCAAGAGGGCCTCCGAACTGGTCAGGGACGATCACGACCCGACGTCCGCGCGGCGAGCACTGGGTGACTACTCGGCCGACTATCTGCGCTTCGTCTGGCAGCTCGCCGCCGCCATCACGATCACGGCGTACTGCCTCTGGGGCTTCGGGTTGGCCCCGCACGCCGGTCGCATCGACTGGGAACCGATCTCGGTCGCGCCGTTCGTGCTGGCACTCCTTCGGTACGCACAGCATGTCGAACGGGGTGACGCGGGCGAGCCGGAGACCCTCGCGCTGCAGGACCGGACCTTGCAGGTGCTGGCCCTCGTGTGGCTCGTCGTCTTCACGCTGGGGGCCTACCACCTATGACCGTGCTCACCGGATGGGGGCGTACCGCCCCCACCGCGGCGACGGTCGTCCGACCCACGTCGCGTCACGGCGTCGCCGCCGCCCTCTGCGACTCCCCCCGAGGTGTCATCGCTCGAGGGCTCGGACGCTCGTACGGCGACTCCGCACAGAACGGCGGAGGCGTGGTTCTCGACCTCACCGGGCTCGACACCATCGAGGGGGTTGACCCCGGTGCGGCCACCGTGCGCTGCGCGGCGGGTGTCTCGTTCGACTCCCTCATCTCCTTCCTGCTCCCCCAGGGCTGGTTCGTGCCGGTCACTCCGGGCACGAGGCAGGTGACCCTCGGCGGTGCGATCGCAGCCGACGTTCACGGCAAGAACCATCACAGGGACGGCGGCATCGGCCACCACGTGGCGAGCCTCGACCTGCTCACCGCGGACGGCTTCCTGCGCACTGTGGGTCCGGACCGAGATCCCGACCTGTTCTGGGCCACCGTGGGCGGGATGGGTCTGACGGGTGTCATCGTCGACGTCACGCTGCGGCTGCTGCGCGTTGAGACGTCGAGGATGTCGGTCACCACCGAGCGCGCGAGGGATCTCGACGAGCTGATGGCCAGGCTCGCCGCAGGTGACCGGTCGTCTCGCTACTGCGTCGCGTGGATCGACTGTCTGGCCCGAGGAGGGTCGACCGGACGGGGGGTGGTGACCCGCGGAGACCACGCGCCAGTGGAGGCGCTCGGTCGTCGGGACCGTCGTGACCCCTTGGCGCACCGAAGTCCCCGCACCCTCCCGGCCCCCGCATGGGCACCCTCTCATCTGCTCAACCGGGTGACCGTCGCAGCGTTCAACGAGGCGTGGTACCGCCGAGCCGGCATGCACGGGGTCGACGAGGTCCAGACGACCGGCGCCTTCTTCCACCCTCTCGACGGGGTGCGGGGCTGGAACCGGATCTACGGCCGCGAGGGGATGCTGCAGTACCAGTGCGTAGTCCCCGAGTCGGTGCTGCGAGACATCGTCATCGGCCTCAGTGACGCGAACGTCCCGTCCTTCCTCGCCGTGCTCAAGCGGCTGGGCGCAGCCGATCCAGCCCCGCTGTCGTTCCCCCGACCCGGGTGGACGCTCACCCTGGACATCCCGACCGGTGTGCCCGGGCTCGGCCCCATGCTCGACCGCTTCGACGAATGGGTGGTCGGCGCGGGCGGGGCGGTCTACCTGGCGAAGGACTCCCGGCTGGACCCGCGGCACCTGTCCGCCATGTATCCCCGGCTCGATGAGTGGCGCGCGGTCCGAGACCGGGTCGACCCGCTAGGTCGATTCCGTTCCGATCAGGCGAGGAGGCTCGGTCTGTGATCGACGCTCTGGGACGTCCCCAGTCGGTGCTCGTGCTGGGAGGCACGTCCGACATCGCCGACGCGGTGGTCCGCGCACTGGTCGACCGTGGCCGGCTGCGCCGTGCGGTGCTCGCCGGGCGGGACGAGCAGGCGCTCGCCTGCGCCGCGGAACGGCTGCGGTCCTCGATCGGCATCACCTCGGACGTCGCAGTCGCGAGGTTGGACGCCGCCGACCCGACCACGCTGGTCCCGGTCGTCGACCGCGCCTTCGACGCCGGGGACGTCGACGTCGTGCTGCTCGCGGTGGGGGCTCTCGGCGACCAGGACCTCCTCGAGCGGGAACCCTCGTCGACGTACGCGCTGGCGGTGTCGAACTACGCGGCACCCGTGACCCTCGGACTTGCGGCGGCTCGCCGGCTTCGTGAGCAGGGCCATGGAGTCCTGGTCGTCCTGTCCTCCGTGGCAGGGATGCGGCCGCGGCGCTCGAACTACGTGTACGGGTCCAGCAAAGCGGGGCTGGATGCGTTCTCTCGGGGGCTGACCGAGGCCCTGCGCGGCAGCGGGGCACGCGTCCTCGTCGTCCGGCCGGGCTTCGTCCACACCCGGATGACGCGCGGACGCGAGCCTGCCCCGTTCGCCACGACCACCGAGGCAGTGGCCGCCGTCGTCCTCGACGGCATGGACAACCACCGCACTGTGGTCTACGCCCCTCCAGTGCTGCGCGGGGTCATGGCGGTCCTCACTCGGCTCCCGCAGCCGATCTTCCGACACCTACCGGGATGACAGGTCAGCGGGGTCCTTGGGGCGGGACCACGAGGACCGGCTGATCGGCGAACTCGAGCACGTGGCGGGTCTGGCTGCCGACGTACGGCTCGCCCCGCGCGGGTCGTGCGGACTTGCCCATGACGATGAGGTCGGCGTTCCAGTCGCGGGCGGCGGCCAGGATCGCCGGGCCCACGTCGCCCGCGAGCATCTCGGTCTCCACGTTGACGCCCGACTCGTGGGCCAGTGAGGTGACTCGTGCCAGCACGGCACCGGTCGACATGGCCCGGCGAGCACCGGCCGCGTCGGCCTGGCCGCCGGCGCCGGCCAGAGCCGCGTCGAGGGCATGGTTCGAGCTGACGCTGACCGCGCGCAGCTGCAGCCGCCAGGAACGAGCCATTCCCACGGCAAGCCGCGCGGCCGCCAGGGACGGTGAGGAGTCATCCACGGCGAGCAGGACACGTTCGATCACGGCGACCTCCGCTCCGGACGGGCAGCGACCGCTCGGCGTAGCCGCGTACCGTCGTCTTGTTCCGCCTGTTCCAGCGCCAGCTCGAGCGCGGCCAGCGATTCCTCCAGCCAGGGCACCCACCGCTTCTCCAAGGCGCGCAGCCGACGTCGGGTGACCGCGATCTCGGCGTCGATGCGTCGCAGAGCCTCGTCAGCGGCAGCGGTGCGGGCGCCGGCCACGACCGCGTCGTGGTAGGCCGCGGCCGTCGCCAGCACGGCGGAGTTGCCAGGCACCAGCGAGGCTGGCTCCGGCGCGACGAGCGCCGCGTCAACGGGGTAGCGCAGCCCCATCGCCGTGGTCCAGGTCAGCTCCACCCTCGCCAGGGCCACCGGAACCGCCGAGGCGACGGCGTCCTCCCCGCCGATCACGACGGCTCGCAGAAGCCAGGTCCTGGCCTGCTGGCAGGCCGCCTGCCACGCCTCGTGCCGCCGCTGCGCCTGGGTCAGCAGGCGCTGCCGTTCCGGGACCAGGATGCGCAGCTTGCGGTCGAGCTGGTCGCGGCCCGCCGTGGCCGTGGCCAGGCGTCGCCGCAGCCACAGCCGCCCGGAACGGCCGGCAGGGATGCGTGCGGGCTTGGGCATCCCTCAGCCGTCCCCTCGCGCCGTGACGTAGGTCTGCACGAACCGGGCCGAGACCATGGTCAGCTCGCGAGCCGGGAGCACCGCGGCGGCGGCCCAGCCCCGGTCGAGGGTTTCGGACATGGTCCGCGACTCTCCCGGTCGCTGGTCGACCAGGCGCCGCTCGAACTCCTCGGCGAAGCGCAGGTAGAGCTGATCGGTCGCGTTGAGCGCCGCCTCACCGACGATCTCCGCGAGCTCGCGGACGCCTCGGGCGCGCGCCAGCGCGGCGAGCAGCTGGTCGGCCAGCTCGAGATGGTCCTCGCGGGTACGTCCGGGTCCGGCGCCGCTGCGCATGAGCCGGGAGAGCGACGACAGCGGGTCGACCGGCGGGTAGATGCCGCGGGCGTGGACCTCGCGCGAGAGGACGACCTGGCCCTCCGTGATGTAACCCGTCAGGTCCGGCACCGGGTGGGTGATGTCGCCGGAGGGCATCGTGACCACAGGCAGCACGGTCACCGACCCGGGCTTGCCGCGGATGCGTCCGCAGCGCTCGTACAGCGAGGCCAGGTCGCTGTACAGATAGCCGGGGTACGCCCTCCGGCCGGGCATCTCGCCACGTGCCGAGGAGACCTCGCGCAGCGCTTCGGCATAGCTGGTCATGTCGGCCAGCACCACCAGCACGTGCCGGTCGAGCTCGAACGCGAGGTGCTCGGCGACGGTGAGCGCCACCCGTGGGGTGAGGATTCGTTCGATGACCGGGTCGTCGGCGGTGTTGAGGAGCAGCAGCAGCTCACCGGCCGCGGCGCGTTCGTCGAGAGCGGCCCGTACGGCGCTCGCGTCGGCGTGCGTCAGCCCCATGGCGGCGAAGACCACGCTGAACGGCTCGTCGCCGGCGCTGGCATGCGCGGCCACCTGGGCCGCGAGCTGCAGGTGCGGCAGCCCGGCCGCGGAGAAGATCGGCAGCTTCTGCCCCCGGACCAGGGTGGTGAGCGCGTCGATGGCCGAGATCCCGGTGAGGACCGGCTCGGCGGGAGGCTCCCGGCGGACGGGGTTGATCGGGTACCCGGCCACCGGGGCGCTGACCCGCGAGAGGATCGGCGGGCCTCCGTCGATGGGCTCGCCCCGCCCGTTGCACACCCTGCCGAGCCAGCTCGACCCGACCGGGATCCGCAGCGGCTCGCCCGCGAAGCGGACCCGGGTGCTCCCGGCGGCCAGCCCCTCGGTGCCCTCGAGCACCTGGACGACGGCGAGGCCGCGGTCCACCTCGAGCACCAGCCCGTGCCGATCGTTGTCAGAGGACCCGCCCGCGCGGATCGTGGCGAACTCGTCCCAGCCGACGCCGGCGACGCCGCGGATGACCAGCAACGGTCCGCGCAGCTCGGCAACCCCACCGTACTCGACGTCGAGCCGGGCGCTCACCGCACGCCCGCCAGGGTCGCGAGCATCTCGTCCCGGCGCTCGGCGACGACCGCCGCCCCGTCCGGCGCCGTGTCCCGGGCGGCGCGCAGGAGCGGGGTGAAGTCCAGCTCCTCGATCTCCGCCGCGGTGATACCCCGGTCGATGAGGGCGTCGCAGGCGTCGACGGTGGCGAGGACGGCATCGAGCAGCGCGGCGGTCTTCGCGGGCGTGCAGTAGGCGTCGTTGGCCGAGATCGCGCTCTGCTGCAGGACTCCTTCGCGCAGGAGTCGTCCGGCCAGCAGGACGACGCGTTCGTGACCGGGCAGCGACGCCGCGCCCACCAGCTCGGCGAGATCCGTGAGCCGGTCCGCGTCCGCCAGCAGCCGCGTGACCCGCGCCCGCCGCGACGACCACTCGGGATCGCCGCTGCGCGCGTACCAGAGGCCAAGCGCCTGCGCGTCCCGGGCGAACGAGCCGGTCCAGCCCACCGCGGGGTAGTGACGGGCGTACGCCAGGTCACGGTCGAGGCTCCAGAGCTCTCGCACGAAGCTCTCGGTGTGCGCGGTGACCGGCTCGCTGGTGTCGCCGCCCGGAGGGGAGACCGCGCCGATGATGGTGACGGAGGCGTCCTTGCCCCCCAGGGTGATCACCCGCCCCGCGCGCTCGTAGAAGGCGGCGAGCGCCGATGCCAGCCCGGCTGGGTAGCCCTCCTCGGCGGGGAGCGCCCCGGAGCGGGAGGCGAACTCGCGCAGTGCCTCCGCCCATCGCGAGGTGGAGTCGGCGATGACCACAGCGTGGTAGCCCATGTCACGGAAGAACTCGGCGACGGTGACCCCGGTGTAGATGCTCGCCTCTCGTGCCATCAGTGGCATGTTCGAGGTGTTGGCGATCACCACAGTCCGCTCGGCGAGCGCCCGACCGGTCCTCGGGTCGGTGAGCCCGGCGAGCTCCTCGAGGACCGCCGCCATCTCGTTGCCGCGCTCGCCGCAGCCGACGTAGACGATGACGTCCGCGTCGCACCACTTCGCGATCTGCTGCAACAGCATCGTCTTGCCGGTCCCGAATCCGCCGGGGACCGCCGCGGTCCCACCCCTCGCGAGGGGGAACACCGCGTCGATGACGCGCTGGCCGGTGACCAGCGGCTCCGCCCCGTCGACGCGCTCCCGTACCGGGCGGGGCCGGCGTACCGGCCACTCGGTCCCGATGGTGACAGGGGTCCCGTCGACGACCGCCACCGCGGCGTCCGCGGCGTACGACCCCTCGGCGGCGACCTCCTCGACCTGCCCGGACACCCCGACGAGGACGCGGTACTCCAGGCCCGGTACGTCGGGGACGACACCCACGACGTCCCCCGCCGCGACCGACATGCCCACGGAGACGGCCGGCCGCCACGACCACGTGTGCGCCGCCGGCTCGTCCGCCGCGGACGCCGTTGGCACCAGCCAGGTCCGCGAGGGCGGCAGGGCGCGCAGCATCCCGTCGTAGACACCGCCGAGCAGCTCGGGGCCGAGCCGCGCGGACAGGGGGCGGCCCGATGCGCTCACCGGGTCCTCCCCCGCGAGCCCGCCGGTGTACTCGTAGGCCTGCACCTGCGCCGTGGAGCCACGCACGGCGACCACCTCGCCGGGCAGACCCGCCTCGCCCAGGGCGACCACCTCCGCCATGGCCACGTCGGCGAGCCCCTCGACCTCCACGAGCGGCCCGCTGACGCGTACGACCCGTCCGGGGCCTAGCCCGCCCACAACGGCTCCACATCGACGCCGGCCAGCGCGGTGTCGACAAGCGCCCGCACGGAGGCGTCGAGGAAGCGGTCGTCCGCTCCCTCCGCCAGTACGCCTCCGTCTGCTCCCGGACGCAGGACGGCCGGCTCCCCCAGCCGGTCCCGGACGATGGCCTCGAGCCGGGTGCGGGCCGCGGGCTCCGCGAGCAGCCGACCCGCCGCCTCCCGCGCCCGGTCGACGAGCTCGTCGTAGAGCTCCCGCTGGGCTCGCAGTACGACGGCGCGGGCCGCGTGGCGGGCACGAGCCCGCTCCAGCGTCAGCAACGCCGCCGCGTCCGCCTCGCCCCGTGCGCGCGCCTCGGCCAGGAGCGCCTCGGCCTCCACCCGCGCCCCAGCGATCTCGGTCGAGGCGTCCTCCTCGGCCGCCGCGCGGACTGCGGCCGCCGCCGCCTGCGCGGCGGCGATGAGCGATCGGCGCAGCGGGTCCAGGGCCGCGTCCGCGCCTTGGTCGCGCTTCATGGCGGCAGCACCACCGAGAGCGGCGCCGCCTCGGCCGTACGTGCCGTACCTATCGCCGTCGCGGCGTCGGCGGTCAGCACGACCACGCTGACCCCCTCCGGCAGCGACTCCCATGCGGCCTGGGCGGCCTCCGGCGTCTCGGCCGGCAGCACGACCACGCCGGCGAGGGCGAAGCCGACGACGTCGGGCTGGCTGCCGATCGCGGCGACGAGCTGATGGCCGCCCGCGGCGGTGGTGCTGGTCACGCCTTGCCGATCAGGATCAGCGACACGATCAGGCCGTAGATGGCGATGCCCTCCGCCAGCCCCACGATGACCATCGCACGACCGAACAGCTCCGGGCGCTCGCTCATCGCGGCCAGCGCCGCCGAGCCGGTGTAGGCGACGGCGATCGCCGCCCCGATGGAGGAGCCCGCCACGGCGATCGCGGCCCCGATCAGGGCCTGGCCGTTGGTCGCGGCCGTGCTCGACGCGGTCAGTGCCGCGGCATGCGTGGCGACCGCGGCCGCCGGCGGCGCGGCGGTCAGTGCGAACACGAGCAGGGCCAGCGCGGCGAGGAGCAGGAGCGCGTTCGCGGCGAGCAGCGCGCGAAGCCCACGGCGCCCGGTGCGACGGACCAGCCACACCGCGAACGCGGCGCCGGCCACGAGCGCGGGCAGAGCGATCATCCAGGTCAACATGACGCCTCCGAGACTGCCAGGGGGACGTGCCACGGCCGGAACGGCCGGCCCTCGCGGATGAAGATGCGCGAGAAGAGCTCGTAGTACTCCAGGCGCAGCGCCTGGATCCCGGCGACGACCCCCTCGAGGGCGAAGGTCAGCGCGTTGCCGCCGATGAACAGCACGATCGCGGCGATCGCCCCGACCCAGCCGTGCCGCCACGCGGCCACCGCGCCGGCGAACACCACCGCACCGAGCGCCGCATGGGTCAGCCCGAACGCGGCGAGGCGTGCGAAGCTCACCACGTTGGCGCCGAGCCGAACCACCACGTCGACCAGCTCCACGACGCTGAACGTGGCGGCAGCACCGCCTCCCCCAGCCTCGGCGACCAGGCCCACGTAGGCCAGCACGAGCCCGACCAGCGCGAGCAGGCCACCGGTGAGGGCCAGCCACGAGACCCCGAGGTAGAGCCCGCCGGCGAGCATCGCCAGCCCCAGGAACACGGTGGCTCCGGCGAGGCCAGAGGAGGAGTACGCCGCGGCGCGCCAGCCGCCCTCCCGGAAGCGGTTCACCGTGCCGAGGGCGTACGCGCCGGCGAGGAGCAGGGCACCGAAGGCGACGGCGGCCCCCAGGAGCAGCAGCGGCTGGTCGAGGGGCTTCAACCACACGACCGGGACCACCCCCGTCGGGCCGAAGAACTCGCCATAGAGCACGCCGAAGACGATGCTTGCCAGCCCCGCCCCCGCCAGGAACAGCCACACCCGGCGCAGCCCGGCGAGCCGGCGCCACCACCCGACGCGGACCGCGACGGCGGCGAGGAGGAGAAGGGCGCCGTGGCCGGCGTCGGCGAACATCATGCCGAACATGACGACGTAGGCGAGCCCGGCGAGCACCGAGACGTTGACGTCCTCGTACGGCACTGTCGCGTACGTCTCAACGAGCGGCGCGAACTCACCCGCCGACCCGCGGCTCGGCAGGAGCGTCGGTGGCTCGGCACGCTGGGGCCGCGGCATCGCCACGACGGCGGCCCCCAGGTCGGAAGCGCGCCGCGCAAGACGGGGCAGTGCGTCCGAGGGCATCCATCCGGTCAGCCCGGCGACGCTCCCCCTGGTCACGGCGACGGCCGCCCGCTGCTCGACCTGTGCCTCGCCGGCGATCAGGTCGACCCGGCCGCCGCGCTCCCACCCCTCGAGGTCCGGCGCGGTCCTCGTCAGGGTGGGCTGGACCCGTTCGGCGGACTGCAGCCGCTGGAGTACCAGCGCGGCCGGGGTGGGCGGGCCGGTCTCACCCTCCCCGCGCACCTCGTCCAGCTCGACCGTGCCCTCGTCCGCGACGGCGACCAGCAGGTCACGGAGACCCTCCCGTGACGCGAGGAGCGCGACGCGCTGCATCCCCACCGGTCGGAACGACTCACGCCACGGCATCGAAGGCCTCCGCCCCGATCACGTCGTACGCGGCCCCCTCGACCCCGCCACGGGCAGCGATCTCCAGCGCGGCACGCACCCGCCAGGCGTCGGCCGCCAGCATGCCCACCGCGGCCACGAGCGCCTCCGGTCCGGCGTCGCCGGCACGGCTTCGGAGCCCGGCCTCGTGGTCCACGTGCGCCCACCAGCGGGTCTCGGCGCGCCAGATCTCCGTGGGCTCGCCGACGCCGGCCAGCGCCCACCGCGTTGCAGACGGAAGGGCAGCCGTCAGGTCCGCGAGCGTGGTGGTGGCGACGGCCCGGTGCCCGAGCACGCGGGCGGCGGAGACGGCCGCGGCGGCCGGCAGCGCCAGCCCCGCGAGCAGCACCTCCCGGGCCACGAGCAGCGCGGCGGCACCGGCGGCCCAGCCGGCCGCCGCCGGGACGGCCGCCATCACGCGGTCGGCGAGTGAGAGCCGCATGGCGAGGCCGATCTCCCGCGGCGACTCACCCCCCGGATCGCCCCACGGCGAGGCCGCGAGCACCGCCCTGACCTCACCGGGGCTGCTGGTCGTGGCCAGGCGCGGCCACGCCGTCGCGAGCCCGCCCAGCTGATAGGGCTCCTCACGGGCCGGAGGACCGCCGAGCGGTCGAACCGTCGCGCCCTCGCCCAGGCGAGCGAGGTGCCGCTCCAGGTTGGCGATCTCGAGCCCGCCGACGAGCAGCCGCAGGATGGCGACTCCATCACGCGGGACCCATCCCGCGAGCACCCGCAGGTTCCACAGCGTCGTGTCCACGACCCCGCGCTGGGCGGCCGCCAGGGTCTGACCGGGACTCACCCCACGGCCGTACGCCGATCCGGCAAGGGTGAACAGGGCGGCGTCGAGCGATGGGAGAGCGGCCAGATCCCGAGCTCCCTCCCGGCCGAGGCGGCGACGGGTCATCGCGCGCGAGCGCACGCTCCCGGCGACCCAGCCGACGCTCACCGCGCGCCCGTCGTCGGTGCGGCCCCCTCGCCCAGGAGGTCGCGGACCCGTTCCATGACCGCGTCGACCACGGCGTCGAGCCGGCCCTCCCCGGCGGCCCGGACGGCCGCGGCCCGAGCCTCGGCCCCACGTGCCTCGGCCTGTGTCTCGGCCGCGGCCCGGACCCCGACACGCGACGCCGCCGCGGCCCGCTCGCCGTCCGCCGCACGTCGCGCGGTGGCCAGGATGTCCCCGGCCTCGGTCGCCGCCTCCCGCCGGGTCTCCGCGGCATCGGCGTCCGCCCGCTCTCGGATCCGGACGCACTCCCCCTCGGTGTCCGTCAGCAGGCCGAAGAGCGGCGCCAGCTCGCTCGCCATGTCGGCTCGTCGGTCGACCGGTACACCCGCCGCGCTGGCCGCACCAGGAGCCCCGGCCGGGCGGAATCGGTAGAGCAGGTCACGCACTCGCGGCATCGGGACTCCTCGCACCCCACTGTCCACCCGACGGCGAACCGGCCCCAGGGCCCAAAGTCCCCCGGCGGGGGCGCGCGTCCGTGGCGGAGATCGTGTCAGATCACGCGGCGGCGGACGAGGACGGCGAGCACCACTGCACCGGGGATCAGAGGAACCCACACCGTGGCCAGCCGGTAGGCCATGACGGCGCCCACCGCCGGCCCGGCCGGGGCTCCGGCCGCCACGAGAGCCGCGGAGAGCGTGACGTCGAGCGCGCCGAACCCGCCGGGTGAGGGCAGCAGCCCGCTGACGGTGGTCGCCATGAGGAAGACCACGAGCAGGGTGGCCGACGGCAGCGGGACCGACAGACCTCGTGCCATGGCCACGAAGATCCCCGCACTCACGAGCGGGAGGAGCAGGGCGCCGACCCACAGCTGCAGAGCCCGGGCCGGGTTGCGAAGCACGACGATGAGCTCGGGCAGCTGCTGGCGCACCCGGGCCAGCAGCCCATCCCCCGGCCAGGCCACGCGACCACTCCTGCGCCAGGCCCGCGCGCCGATCGCGGCCACCCCTGCGATGAGCACGAGAGCGACGGCAACGCCGCCGAGGAGGCGGTGAGCGTCCGGGCGGGCCTGTCGTACGACCGCTGGAGCGGCGACGAGGGCGACCCCGACCAGCGCGAGGTGGGCGAGCAGCCTGGCCGCGTGGGTGAGCGCCTGGGCTCCCACCGCGGACTCACGGGTGAGGCCCTGGCGGCGAAGGAAGCGGAGGTTCACCGCCAGCCCGCCGGCGCCCGCGGGCAGGAGGTGGTTGGCGCACGATCCCGCGACCTGCACGGCCAGGAGGGGCCGAAGGGGCGGGCGGTGGGTCATCGCGCCCAGCATCGTGGCGGCGCTCGCGAACCACAGGAGGACCACGCCGAGGGCGGCGAGCGACATCCAGAAGGGATCACCGCCGCCCAGGGCGTCCGTGCCGGCCTCGAGATGGGCGTGGTCCACGAGGGCCAGGAGCAGGACTGCCGCCGCGACCAGGAAGCCCACGGCACTGGTGAGCACGGTCGGACGGACTCGCCGGCCGATCCTGACCGGCGGAACAGCCGGCAGGTGCGCGGTGGGGAGCACGGCGGATGGTTCGAGGAGGGCGACGGCCGACTCTGAGCTCACTGCCGTCCTCTCCCGATCGCTTCGCGGTCCCCTCCGGACAGGAGTCGACGCCGGGGGCGCCCGGGTTGAGCGACCAGCGGGTGAACGCGACGAGGCTCACGGTGCGTCGGGTTCCTGAGCCGTTCCTGAGGACCCCCTGGCCACGGGTGGGTCGGACGGGCGCTAGCGTGCCTCGCGTGAACAGCGGGTGAACCCGAGCCAGCGCTCGATCACCCTCCCCTAGGCTCGGAGCGACCAACCCTCCCGGCGGCGAGACACGGAGCCGGTATGTCAGCACTTGACCTGGCGAGGCTGCAGTTCGCCTCGACGAGCATCTACCACTTCCTGTTCGTGCCACTCACCATCGGCATGGCCTTCTTGGTCGCCCTGCTGCACACGGCGTGGTACCGGACCGGCAACCCCGAGTACCGGCGGCTCCTGCGCTTCTTCGGGGCCCTGCTGCTCGTCAACGTCGCGGTCGGGGTGGTCACCGGGCTCGTCCAGGAGTTCGAGTTCGGCATGAACTGGTCGGCTTACTCACGCTTCGTGGGGGACGTCTTCGGGGCGCCGCTCGCCATGGAGGGGCTCGCCGCGTTCTTCCTCGAGTCGACCTTCCTGGGGCTGTGGGTCTTCGGGTGGCGGGTGCTCTCGCCCCGGGTCCACCTGGCGTCAGCCTGGCTCGTCAGCCTCGGCACGGCGCTCTCGGCGGCCTTCATCATGGCCGCGAACTCCTGGATGCAGCACCCGGTGGGCTACACGACCAACGCGGCGAACGGCCGCCCCGAGCTGTCGTCGATCAGCGCGTTGTTCACCAACCCTGTGTTCCTCTGGGGCTACACCCACGTGCTCCTCGCATCTCTGGTCACCGGGTCCCTGGTGATGCTGGCCGCGTCGTCGTGGTACCTGCGCCGCCAGGAGCACGTCGAGCTGTTCCACCGGACCTCGAAGCTCTCGCTCGCGGTGCTGCTCCCGGCGATCGCGCTGACCCTCGCGGTGGGCAGCCACCTAGGGATCATCGAGGACCAGTACCAGCCGATGAAGATCGCGGCCGCCGAGGCGCAGTGGACCACGTGCCAGCCATGCTCCTTCTCGGTGTTCCAGGTCGGCGGCGGCAACAACGACCACACCCCGACCAAGATCATCCAGATCCCGCACCTGCTGTCCTTCCTGGCCACCGGGACCTGGGACGGGCAGGTCCAGGGGATGGACGAGCTGAACGCCCAGTACCAGAAGACGTACGGCCCCGGGAACTACGAGCCGAACGTGTTCATCCAGTACTGGTCGATGCGTCTCATGGCCTACACGGGCACAGCCGTCTTCCTGCTGGCCGTCTGGGGGGTGTGGCTGCTCTGGCGGCGCAGGATCGCGCGCGCCAGGGTCTTCCTGTGGCTGGCCACGTGGGCGGCGATCACGCCGATCATCATGAACACCGCCGGGTGGATGCTCACCGAGAGCGGACGCCAGCCCTGGATCGTGCAAGGCCTCATGAAGACCGCCAACGGCGTCTCCCCGTCGGTGAGCACGACCGAGGTGGTGCTGAGCCTGCTGGCCTTCTACGGCGCGTACATCGTGCTCGGGATCGCCAACGTCTACCTCATGCTGCGCTTCGCGCGCCGCGGCCTGGCCCTCGAGGAGGAGCCGGAGGCGGTCGAGGCGGCGGCATCCGAGCGCGTCCCGGCGCTGACGTACTAGGAGTCCCGAGATGAGCCTGCCGCTGTTCTGGTTCGCCGCCATCGCCGTCTTGTGGACGGGCTTCTTCGTCCTCGAGGGCTTCGACTTCGGAGTCGGGATGCTGCACCGCTTCCTCGGTCGGACCGACCTCGAGCGCCGTGTCTACATCAACAGCATCGGCCCGTTCTGGGACGGCAACGAGGTCTGGTTGATCGTCGGCGGAGCAGCCATCTTCGCCGCGTTCCCAGGCTGGTACGCCACCTGGTTCTCGGCGGGCTACCTCGCGCTGGTGGTGGTCCTGCTGGCCCTCATGGCCCGCGGTGTGTCCTTCGAGTACCGGGGACGCCGGGACACCGCGCGCTGGCGTGAGGGGTGGTCGTGGTCGTTGGTCGCGGGGAGCGCCCTGCTGCCCCTGCTGCTCGGGGTGGCCCTCGGCGACCTGCTCGCGGGCCTGCCGGTCGACTCCTCTCAGGAGTTCACGGGGAACTTCTGGGACCTGCTGACCCCGTACGGACTGTTCCTGGGCGTGACCCTGCTCGTTCTCTGCATCGTGCACGGTGCGACGTTCCTGACACTGCGCACCTTCGACGGGCTGCGTGACCGGGCGCACGGCGTGGCCCGCGTCATGTCGTGGCCGGCGCTGGTGCTCGTGCTCGGGTACGCGGTCTGGACGCTGAGCCTGTCCTCGGCGGGCTTCTGGTGGGGCACGCTCCCGCTGCTCGTCGCCGTCGCGTCCGCTGCTCTGGCCGTGTGGTTCGCGCAAGGTGGGCGCGAGGGCGCCGCCTTCGCCGCCACAGCCGTGACGATCGGGGTCACGGTCCTGTCCCTGTTCACCAACCTCTACCCCGACGTGCTCGTGTCGAGCACCAGCTCGGCCTACGACCTGACCGTCGCCGGCACGGCGTCCAGCCACTACGCGCTGCAGGTCATGACCATCGTCGCGCTGGTCTTCGTCCCGTTGGTCCTGCTCTACCAGGGATGGACCTTCGTCGTGTTCCGCCGCCGGATCGGGCTGCCGCCCGGCTCGGTTGATGTCCCCCATTCCACCGACCAAGGAGCGCCCGTATGAGCCTGCACGGCAAGGTCGCCATCGTCACCGGCGGCAACAGCGGTATCGGCAAGTCGATCGTCCTCGCCCTCGCCGAGCAGGGAGCCAGCGTCGCCATCGACTACGTGGCGAACGAGCTCGCGACCGAGGAGCTGGAGAAGCAGGTGTTCGCCCTCGGCGACCGCGCGATCGGCATCGACGCGGATGTCAGCAAGGTGGCGGACCTGCAGATGCTCATCGCTGCGACCGTGGCCAACTTCGGCCGGGTGGACATCATGGTGAACAACGCGGGGATCGAGACCCGCACGTCGATCCTCGACACCACCGAGGAGCAGTACGAGCGCGTCATGGAGATCAATCTCAAGAGCGCCTTCTTCGGCACCCAGCTCGCGGCTCAACAGATGATCAAGCAGGGGGGCGGCGGCCGCATCATCAACATCTCCTCCGTGCACGAGGACTGGCCCATGCCGGGGAACACCGCGTACTGCCTGTCCAAGGGTGGGATGCGCATGCTCACGCGCACCGCCGGCGTCGAGCTCGGCGCGCATGGCATCACGGTGGTGGGCCTCGGGCCGGGCGCGGTCGCCACGCCCATCAACACCTCGACGATGAACGACCCCGAGAAGATGCGCACGCTCGACGCGGCGATCCCGCTGGGACGGATGGCCCAGCCGGAGGAGATCGGCGGCGTGGTGGCCTTCCTGGCCAGTGATGAAGCCGCCTACCTCACCGCCACGACCGTCTTCGTCGACGGCGGGATCATGCACAGCAGCCCGGGACTTTGAGCCGGGGACCGAGGAGGATCATGGTGACGACCAGCGCGGTGGTCGTGGGCGGTGGCCTCGCCGGGGTGGCTAGCGTCCAGGAGCTCAGCAAGCTTGGGGCCCACGTCACGCTGGTCGACCGCAACGACTACCACCAGTTCCAGCCGTTGCTCTATCAGGTGGCGACCGCCCAGCTCCCGGCGGAGGACATCGCGCGCCCGTTGTCGGAGATCGTCGACGGTCTCCCCGGCGCCACCTTCCTCCAGGGTGAGGTCACCGCGATCGACCCGGAGACCAGGTCGGTGACGGTCGACGGCGACCGGGTGCTGCCCGCGGACGTGCTCGTCCTGGCCGCGGGCGGCGTTCCGGCCTTCCACGGCGTCGCAGGTGCGGACGAGCACACCTTCCCGCTGTACTCCGTCGCCGACGCGGAGCGGCTGCGGTTGCACCTTCGTGAGGTCCTCGACCGGGCCATGGAGGGCTCGGGTGACGCCGACGTGGTCGTCGTCGGCGCCGGCCCGACGGGGGTCGAGACCACGGGCGCGGTGTGCGAGCTGGTCCGCGCTCTCGAGGCCGTGGGCCGGATTCCGGCGGGACGTCTCAGCGTGCATCTCGTCGACGCCGGGCACACCCTGCTCCCGGCCTTCTCCGACCGGGCGCACCGTTACGCCTTCGACTCCCTCGCGGCCCTCGGAGCCGACATCCGACTGGAGCACGGGGTCGCCGCGGTCCATGCCGACCACGTCGTCCTGCAGGACGGCACCAGCCTCGCCGCGACCACGGTGGTGTGGGGCGGCGGCGAGAGCGGCGCGCCGGTCGCCTCGCTGCTCGGAGTGCCTCTGGGCCGAGGCGGACGGATCGATGTCACACCCGAGCTGACCGTCCCCGGCCTCGACGGGGTGTACGCCGTCGGCGACGTGGCCAACGTGCCGGCGATGGACAGGCACGGAGAAGCCGACGGTGTCCTCCCCCAGCTGGGCTCGGTGGCCCAGCAGAGCGGTTCGTGGGCCGCCCGCAACGCCATGGCGGTCGTGGTCGGTCACAAGGCACACCCGTTCCATTACAAGGACAAGGGCATCATGGCGATGATCGGGCGCAACGCCGCCGTCGCCGAGATGGGCCGACGACGGCACGAGATCGACGGGCCGGTCGCCTTCGGGGCCTGGCTCGGCGTCCACGCGATGCTGCTCAGTGGCGTGCACAGCCGCACGGACGCGTTCTTGTCGTGGGCCCGGAACTACGCCGACCGGGACCACGCCGCTGTCGTCGAGTCCTGGTCCAACCCACGCCGCATCGTCTGGGCCGACGACGACGTGGACCGACCGCACATCCTGCCGAGCTGAGCTGATCTGTCGAAAGGGACGAGCATGGCCGACCACTACGACGTCATCGTCATCGGGTCCGGGGCCGGCGGAGGGACGCTGGTGCACCGCCTCGCCCCATCGGGCACGAGGGTCCTGCTGCTCGAACGAGGCGACTGGCTGCCGCGTGAGATCCAGAACTGGGACGCGGATGCGGTCTTCGTCCAGAACCGCTACGTCTCGGCGGACACGTGGTACGACGCGGAGGGGCGGTCCTTCCAACCGCAGGTGCATTACTACGTCGGTGGGTCGACCAAGCTCTACGGCGCGGCTCTCTACCGGCTCCGGGAGAAGGACTTCGGCGAGCTGGTCCACCACGGGGGCACCTCCCCCGCGTGGCCCGTCGGATACGACGTGTTCGAGCCCTACTACACCCAGGCCGAGGCGCTCTACCAGGTCCACGGGGACCGCGGGGCCGACCCCACGGAGCCGCCCGCCAGCGGACCGTACCCGTTCCCGCCCGTGTCGCACGAACCGCGGATCCAGCAGCTCTTCGACGACATGACCAAGGCCGGGCTGCACCCGTTCCACTCGCCTTCGGGCATCATGCTCGACGAGGCGGACATGGCGATGAGCCCCTGTATCCGCTGTGCCACCTGCGATGGCTTCCCGTGCCTCGTCCACGCCAAGGCGGACTCTGACGTCATCGCGGTGCGCCCGGCGCTTCGCCACCCGAATGTGACCCTGCTTCGCAACGCCCATGTCCATCGGCTGATCGCCGACTCCTCGGGGCATACGGTCACCGAGGTCGTCGCGAGCGTCGACGGGGAGGAGCAACGGTTCAGCGCTTCCATCGTCGTGCTCTCGGCCGGCGCTGCGAACACGGCGAAGATCCTTCTCGCCAGCGCCGACGACAAGCACCCTCACGGGCTGGCGAACGGCTCCGACCAGGTCGGGCGCAACTACGTCTTCCACAACAGCAGGGCGTTCCTCGCCATCTCCAAGGAGAAGAACGACACGCGTTTCCAGAAGACGCTGGGCGTGAACGACTTCTACTTCGGGGACGACGAGTTCGACTGGCCCATGGGGAACATCCAGATGGTGGGCAAGTCCTCGGCTCCCATGTACCGGGGCGAGAAGCCGGTTGAGGCGCACCTGGCACCGATGTTCGCCCTGGAAGACGTCGCCGAGCACGCCGTGGACTTCTGGCTCTCCGCGGAGGACCTCCCCCTCCCGGACAACCGGGTGACGCTCAACGAGGACGGCGACATCGTCCTCGCGTACACCCCCAACAACAGAGAGCCGCTGGAACAGCTCTACCGCCGCGTGAAGAGCCGCCTCGACCACCTCGGCATGCATCCTGACCATCTCGTCCCGCGCGACGTCTATATGAAGAACGACATCCCGGTGGCCGGCTGCGCGCATCAGGCGGGGACGGCCCGGTTCGGCACGGATCCGGCCACCTCGGTCCTGGACGTCAACTGCAAGGCGCACGAGCTCGACAACCTGTATGCGGTCGACACCAGCTTCTTCCCGAGCATCGGCGCGGTGAACCCGGCCCTCACCGCCATCGCCAACGCGCTTCGCGTCGGAGACCACCTGATCGAGCGCCTGGGATGAGGCCCGGCTCATGACGCTCCTCCGAGCACACCGACGGGACGCTCGGCGTTAGAAACTCGTCAGGATCACCCCCCGGGTCGTGAAGGGGGCGTGAATTCGAGGGGCGGGGTCCGGCTCCGGTAGTCGAATGGTCGTGCCGCCAGCCGGCGGCCATCGACGAGGAGCGGTTGTGTCAACCACGAACGAGGCCTCACGGCGCCTGAGCCGACGCGGACCCATGCCCGCGGAGATCGAGCTGTCCATCGGGGCCCTGGCCGTGATCGCGGGTGCCCTGGTCGCGTCGACCGTCCCCCACGCCGAGGCGGTCACCCGGACCCTGGTGCTCGCCCTCGCGGTAGGGGTCTTCGCCTGGTGGGCGAACGACTGGCGACCCATTGCGGCCAGCGCGTGCCTGGCATTCCTCGTGGCCGATGGATTCCTCGTCGACCGCTATGGGAACCTCCAATGGCACGGTTGCGCTGACGCGCTGCGAGTGGTGGCCTTCTTCGTCGCGGCCGCAACCGGCTGGTGGGCCAGCGGAGGGCGTTGGGCCGATGAGACAGAACCTCTCGAGGAGGAGTCCGGTGAGTGACGTCGTGTTCGTGGTCCTGACCGTCGTGCTGTTCGCCGCGATGGCGCTGCTGATCAAGGCACTGGAGCGGTTGTGAGCGCCGCCAACGTCGTCGGGCTGGTCATCTCGGCCCTCGTCCTCGCCTTCCTCGTCTACGCCCTGCTGTTCCCCGAGAGGTTCTGATGTCCGACACCTGGGCGGGAGTGCTCTTCATCGGCACGCTCGTGCTCGCGCTGGCCCTCGCCTATCGACCGCTGGGCGACTACATGTACCGCGTGATCAGTTCGAAACGTCATCTGCGCGTCGAGCGGCTCATCTATCGGCTCGTGGGCGTCGACGCGGACGGCGAGATGGCCTGGGGGACGTACGCGCGAAGTGTCGTGGTCTTCTCGGCCCTCTCGGTCCTCTTCCTGTACGGCTTCGAACGCGTCCAGAACCACCTGTGGCTGTCGTTGGGATTCCCCGCGGTGCCAGGTCCGCTGGCGTGGAACACCGCCATCAGCTTCATCACCAACACGAACTGGCAGAACTACTCCGGCGAGTCGACGATGGGCCACCTGGTCCAGATGGCCGGGCTGGCGGTCCAGAACTTCGTCTCGGCCGCCGTCGGGATCGCGGTGGCGGTGGCGCTCGTGCGCGGCTTCGCCCGCAAGCACACCGACCGACTGGGCAGCTTCTGGGTCGACCTCGTGCGGATCGTCCTGCGCATCCTGCTGCCGATCGCCTTCGTCGGTGCCATCGTCTTCGTCGCCGCTGGCATGGTGCAGAACCTGTCCTCAGGTACCGACGTGCACACCCTCGCCGGTGCCACGCAGCACATCACGGGCGGCCCGGTCGCCAGCCAGGAGATGATCAAGGAGCTCGGGACCAACGGTGGCGGCTTCTACAACGTCAACAGCGCGCACCCGTTCGAGAACCCCACCGCCTGGACGAACTGGCTGGAGGTGTTCTTCCTGCTGGTCATCTCCTTCTCGCTCCCCCGCACCTTCGGACGGATGGTCGACGACAACCGGCAGGGCTACGCCATCGTCAGCGCGATGGCGATCATGGCGCTCGGCAGCGTGATCACGATCAACGTCCTCCAGGGCGCCCACGCCGGAACTGCGCCGCAGTCGATCGGCGCCTCCTACGAGGGTGTGGAGACGCGGTTCGGCGTCCTGCAGTCCGCGACCTTCGCCAGCGCAACGACGCTGACGTCGACCGGGGCGGTGGACTCCTTCCACGACTCCTACACCGCGCTCGGAGGCGGCGTCCCGATCGCGAACATGATGCTTGGCGAGGTCGCACCGGGTGGGACGGGATCGGGTCTGTACGGCATGCTCGTCCTGGCCGTGGTCACGGTCTTCGTCGCCGGCCTCATGGTCGGCCGGACGCCCGAGTACCTCGGCAAGAAGATCGGCTCGCGGGAGATGAAGTTCGCCTCCCTGTACTTCCTCACCACGCCTGCCGTCGTGTTGATCGGCACCGGGGTGGCGATGGCCATCCCGAAGGCACGGGCGTCCATGCTCAACCCCGGGGCGCACGGCCTGTCGGAGGTGCTGTACGCCTTCACCTCGGCCGGCAACAACAACGGTTCGGCCTTCGCCGGGCTCACCGGGAACACGGACTTCTACAACGTCGCCCTCGGTCTCGCGATGGGGATCGGCCGCTTCTTGCCCATCCTCTTCGCCCTGGGTCTGGCCGGCTCGCTGGCCAGGCAGCGCAAGGTCCCCGCGTCCGACGGGACGTTGCCGACCCACGGCCCCCTCTTCGTCGGGATGCTCGTCGGAGTGACGCTGATCCTCATCGCTTTGACGTACCTGCCCGCACTCGCCCTCGGCCCGCTCGCGGAAGGCGTGCACTGATGAGCACCTCCAGCCCGACCCTCCAGCCCGGCTCCGAGACGCGCCGCGTCGGCGGGGGTCTGCTCGACCCCACGATGCTGCTGCGCTCGACACCGGCCGCCGCGAGGAAGCTCAACCCGTTCACACTGTGGCGCAACCCGGTCATGCTCATCGTGGAGATCGGCTCGGTGTTCACCACCGTGCTGGCGATCTCGGAACCGACCGTCTTCGCCTGGCTCACCACGATCTGGCTCTGGCTCACGGTCATCTTCGCCAACCTCGCCGAAGCCGTCGCCGAGGGGCGGGGCAAGGCACAGGCGGACACCTTGCGGCGCGCCAAGCGGGACACGATGGCGCGCCGGGTCACCGGCTGGCGCCCGGGGGCTCGACCGGAGGAGCTCGTCGAGACCTCGGTGGCTGCCGGCCAGCTCCAGCTCGGCGACGTGGTCGTCGTCGAGGCGGGACAGGTCATCCCCGGCGACGGCGACGTCGTCGAGGGCATCGCGAGCGTGGACGAGTCGGCGATCACGGGCGAGTCGGCCCCGGTCATCCGCGAGTCCGGTGGCGACCGCAGCGCGGTCACGGGTGGCACCAAGGTGCTCTCCGACCGGATCGTCGTGAAGATCACCCAGGAGCCTGGGCAGAGCTTCATGGACCGGATGATCGCCCTGGTCGAGGGAGCGAACCGGCAGAAGACCCCGAACGAGATCGCACTCAACATCCTGTTGGCCGCATTGACCATCATCTTCCTGCTGGCCGTCGTGACCCTCCAGCCGCTCGCGATCTACTCCAAGGGCGTGCAGGCCTTCGCTCCGAACACGCAGGCGCTGAACTCGAACGGCATCACCGGGATCGTCATGGTGTCGCTGCTCGTCTGCCTCATCCCGACGACGATCGGAGCGCTCCTCTCGGCCATCGGCATCGCCGGCATGGACCGCCTCGTGCAGCGCAACGTGCTCGCGATGAGCGGCCGCGCCGTCGAGGCCGCGGGAGACGTCAACACCCTCCTGCTCGACAAGACCGGCACCATCACGCTCGGGAACCGGCAGGCGTCGGAGTTCATCCCCGTCGGGGAGGTCGACGAGGCGGACCTGGCCGACGCCGCACAGCTGTCGAGCCTCGCGGACGAGACGCCGGAGGGCCGCTCGATCGTGGTCTACGCCAAGCAGCAGTACGCACTGAGGGAGCGCCACCCCGGGGAGCTGGCTCACGCCACCTGGGTGCCCTTCACGGCGCAGACCCGGATGTCCGGGGTCGACCTGGCCGACGACGGAGTGCCGGCCCGGGAGCTGCGCAAGGGAGCCGCTTCCGCGGTCGCCGAGTGGGTGCGCTCGAGCGGTGGCGACGTACCCGCTGAGACCGGTCAGGTCGTCGATGGGATCTCGGCCTCCGGCGGCACCCCCCTGGTCGTCGGTGAGCGCACCGCGGACGGGGCCCGCGTCCTGGGCGTCATCCACCTCAAGGACGTCGTGAAGGCCGGCATGCGGCAGCGCTTCGACGAGATGCGCCGCATGGGCATCCGCACGGTGATGATCACCGGCGACAACCCGCTCACCGCGCGCGCGATTGCGGAGGAAGCGGGCGTCGACGACTTCCTCGCCGAGGCGACGCCCGAGGACAAGCTCGCCCTGATCCGTCGGGAGCAGGAGGGCGGGAAGCTCGTCGCGATGACCGGCGACGGGACGAACGACGCACCCGCGCTGGCACAGGCCGACGTCGGGGTCGCGATGAACACCGGTACGTCGGCCGCCAAGGAGGCCGGCAACATGGTCGACCTCGACTCGGACCCGACCAAGCTGATCGAGGTCGTGGAGATCGGCAAGCAGCTGCTCATCACGCGCGGCGCGCTGACGACCTTCTCGATCGCGAACGACATCGCGAAGTACTTCGCGATCATCCCGGCGATGTTCGCCGCCATCTACCCAGGTCTCGACAGGCTCAACATCATGCACTTGCACAGTCCGACGTCGGCGATCCTGTCGGCGGTCATCTTCAACGCCCTGGTCATCGTCGCGCTCATCCCGCTGGCGCTGAGGGGGGTCCGCTACACACCGAGCAGCGCGGCGGCGATGTTGCGACGCAACCTGCTCGTGTACGGCCTCGGCGGGATCATCGTTCCGTTCATCGGGATCAAGGCCATCGACCTGATCGTCCAGTACATCCCAGGGATCTCATCATGAGCGCCCGCACTGTCGCCACGAGGGTATGGGCGGCCTTCCGGGTACTGCTCGTGCTCACCGTCGTGTGCGGCTTCATCTACCCGCTGGCGGTCCTCGCGGTCGCCCAGCTGCCGGGACTGCGGCACCACGCGGCCGGATCGCTGGTGACGGTGGACGGCAAGACGGTGGGCAGCGCGTTGATCGGGCAGGCGTACACCGATGCCAAGGGCAACCCGCTGGTCCAGTACTTCCAGTCCCGTCCTTCTGCCGCGGGAGCCGGCTACGACCCCGACGCCACCTCCGCGTCCAACCTGGGGCCGGAGAACATCGTCGACACCCTCGCGAACCCCGCGGACGCGAGCGACACCGGGAAGCAGAGCCTGCTCACGCAGGTGTGCAGCCGGAGCAAGGCCATCGGTGCCCTGGAGGATGTGGACGGCCGACGGCCGTACTGCACGGACAGCGGAGTCGGCGCGGTCCTCGGCGTGTTCTTCCGTGACGGCGACACCGGGCCGGTCACGCGTGTCGTAAGCCTCAACCAGGAGTGCCCGGCGGTGCCGTTCCTCGCCACCTACCGGGGGGTCCGCGTCGAGTGCGCCCGCTACGGCCAGGACTACTCGAAGGCCGTCATCACGCCGATCCGCGGAGACGCTCCGGCGCATCCCGCCGTGCCGGCGGACGCCGTGACCGCGAGCGGGAGCGGCCTCGACCCGAACATCAGCCTGGCCTACGCGGACCTGCAGATCCCCCGCGTTGCGAAGGCGCGCGGGGTCACGGTCGAGCAGGTCGCCGCTCTCGTGCGCCAACACGAGAAGGGACGCGCGCTTGGCTTCCTGGGCGAGCCGGTCGTGGACGTGCTCGCGCTCAACATCGCGCTCGACCAGACCTACCCCTACCACCACTGATCCAGCAAGCACTGACAGACGACGGAGCCGCGCATGTCCAAGGGACGGCTGAGGGTCTACCTCGGCGCGGCGCCCGGCGTCGGCAAGACGTACAAGATGCTCGAGGAGGGCCATCGTCGCAGGGACCGGGGGACCGACGTCGTCGTCGGTTTCGTGGAGTCGCACGGTCGCAAGCAGACTTCGGCCCTCGTCGACGGGCTGGAGGTGGTCCCCAGGCGGACGATCAACTACCGAGGCGCGTCGTTCACCGAGATGGACGTCGACGCCGTCATCGCCCGTCGCCCGGAGGTCGTCCTCGTCGACGAGCTCGCGCACACGAACGTACCGGGGTCGCGCAACGCGAAGCGCTGGCAGGACGTCGAGCAGCTCGTCGAGGCGGGCCTCACGGTCATCACCACGGTGAACATCCAGCACCTGGAGTCCATCAACGACGTCGTGCTGGACATCACCGGTGTCCCCCAGCGCGAGACCGTGCCAGACGAGATCGTCCGCGCTGCCGAGCAGATCGAGCTCGTGGACATGACCCCGGAGGCGCTGCGCCGACGGATGGCGCACGGGAACGTCTACCCACCGGAGAAGGTCGACGCCGCGCTCTCCAACTACTTCCGCGTCGGGAACCTGACCGCGCTGCGCGAGCTGGCCCTGCTGTGGCTGGCCGACAAGGTCGACGACCAGCTCGACCGCTATCGCGCCGAGCACCAGATCTCCCGGCCGTGGGAGACGAGGGAACGGGTCGTCCTCGGGCTGACGGGTGGCCCCGAGGGCGACACCCTGATCCGGCGTGCGGCACGCATCGCTGCGCGGACCAAGGGCGCCGACCTCCTGGCCGTGCACGTCGCACGTGGCGACGGGCTGTCCGGAGCCAGCCCTGCGCACCTCGCCAGGCAGCGCACCCTCGTGGAGGACATCGGCGGTACCTATCACCAGGTGGTTGGCGACGACGTTCCCACCGCCCTGCTGGACTTCGCGCGGGGCGTCAACGCCACCCAGCTCGTCCTGGGGACCAGTCGACGGTCGGCGTTGCGGCGCCTCTTCTCACCCGGGGTCGGGCTGACCACGACCAGCCTCTCCGGACCCATCGACGTGCATCTGGTCACCCACGAGGAGGCCGGGCGTGGCGGCTTGCACGGGATCAGCGCGGGAGCCAGCGGCTGGCGTCGACAGGCGGTCGGCTTCCTCGTCGCCGCCGTGGGACTGCCGCTCCTGACGGTGGTCCTCGCGAACGCCCGCGACCAGCTCTCCCTCGCCAGCGACATCCTGCTCTATCTGGCGATGGTCGTCGTCGTGGCGCTGGTCGGCGGGCTGTACCCGGCCCTTGCCGCCGCGGTCATCGCCTCCCTGCTCCTCAACTACTACTTCACCCCGCCGCTGTACCAGTTCACCATCGCCGAGCATGACAACGTGCTCGCCCTCGGCGTCTTCCTGGCGGTCGGGGCGGTGGTGAGCCTCGCCGTCGACCGGGCCGCTCGGCGCACCAAGGAGGCGGCGCTCGCGAGCGCCGAGGCGGAGACCCTGTCCACCTTGGCCGGCAGCGTCCTGCGGGGCTCACGTCCGCTGCCGGCGCTGCTGGACCAGCTGCGCGAGGCGTTCGGGTTCACCGGGGTGACCCTCCTCGAGCGCCGCCCCGGGTCGGTGGCCGGACCGGAC
Organism: Actinomycetes bacterium; assembly: GCA_035506535.1. NCBI lineage: Bacteria > Bacillati > Actinomycetota > Actinomycetes > Actinomycetes bacterium. The sequence continues at coordinate 28,768 of DATJPE010000093.1, forward strand.
CTCATGCACAGCACGGAGGCCTGGAACGTGGCAGCCGCCGTCGGCAACCGTCCCAGCGCGACGCCGGCCGATGGGGACGCCGACATCCGGGTCGACGACGAGTTCTGCCTCGTCCTGACCGGGCACCAGCCGGCCGCGCGCGACCGGCGGGTCCTCGAAGCCTCCGCGGCGCAGGCCGCGGTCGCCCGCCGGCAGGAACGTCTCGCCGAGGTGGCAGCCACGGCGGACACGCTGTCCCAGGTCGACCAGCTGCGCACGGCGCTGCTCAGCGCGGTCAGCCACGACCTCCGGACGCCGCTCGCGTCGGCGAAGATCGCCGTGGGAGGGCTGCGCAGCAGCGATGTCGAGTTCAGCGACGAGGACCGGGCGGCCCTGCTGGAGACGGTCGAGGACTCCCTCGACCGGCTGAGCCGGCTCGTCGAGAACCTGCTCGACATGAGCCGGTTGCAAGCCGGCGTCCTGGGGGTGTCAGCCCAGCCGATGAGCGTGGCGGAAGCGGTGTCCGCGGCCCTGGACGACCTCGGGGCCGCCGCGCGCAGGGCGGAGGTCGACATCCCCGCCGGCCTCCCCGAGGTCCGTGGCGACCCGGCGCTCGTGGAGCGGATCCTGGTCAACCTGCTGGCGAACGCCCTGCAGTACAGCCCCTCGGGCCACCCTCCGTTGATCATGGTCAGCAGCCACGCGGGGCACGTCGAGACGCGGATCATCGACCACGGACCGGGGATCCCGGTGGCCGACTGGGACCGCGTGTTCCTGCCCTTCCAGCGCCTCGGGGACCGCGACAACGACACGGGCGTGGGCCTGGGACTCGCGCTCTCCCGCGGCCTGGCCGAGGCGATGGGAGGCAGCCTCACCCCGGACCAGACCCCGGGCGGCGGCCTGACCATGACCTTGCGCCTTCGGGCGGCGCAGGTACCGGACGAGCTCGACGAGGAGGTCCCGGTCGAGGCCCAGGACGCCAGCCCGGTGATCCTCGAACGGCTGGACCACTGGCACGACCACCGGAACCCCCGATGACCAGGGTGCTGCTGGTCGAGGACGAGCCGCAGATCCTGCGCGCGTTGCGCATCACGCTGCAGGCGCGCCGCTACGACGTGTCGGTCGCCACCGACGGCTCCTCCGCGCTGAGCGCTGCGTCCCGTTCGCAGCACGACCTGGTCGTCCTCGACCTCGGTCTCCCGGACCTGGACGGTGTCGACCTGATCCGCAGACTCCGGACCCGCAGCGCCGTGCCGATCGTCGTCCTCTCCGGCCGCGCCACGAGCCACGACAAGGTGGACGCGCTCGACGCCGGAGCCGACGACTACGTGACGAAGCCGTTCAGCGTCGATGAGCTGCTGGCCCGCATCCGAGCAGTGACGCGGCGGCGACCCCGCCCCGAGGAGGGGCTCGCCCCCGTCGAGATCGGCCACTATCGCGTCGACTTCGCCTCCCGCACGGTGAGCTGCACGGACGCGACGATGCCGGACGTGAGACTCACACCGACCGAGTGGGAGCTGCTCGGTGCTCTTGCGCGGACCCCGGGCCGGCTCGTGTCGCAACGCGAGCTCCTGCGCACCGTGTGGGGACCCGGGAACGTGGCGGAGACCCACTACCTGCGCCAGTACATGGCGCGGCTGCGAACCAAGCTCGAGGAGGACCCGGCCCGCCCTCGACATCTGGTCACCGAGGCCGGCATGGGGTACCGCTTCCTGCCCTGACAACCGCCATCATGGGCGGTCGTCGGAACCAGCGCAGGAGGGTCCATGGCGTACGCCGTCCCGGGCGTGACGCTCCTGCGGACCTATCGCCGCCAGTGGCTGGCCAAGGATGTCGTCGCCGGCCTCGTCCTGACCGCGCTCCTGGTTCCGCAGGGGATGGCCTACGCGGAGCTGGCGGGCCTGCCGGCGATCACCGGGCTCTACACGTCCATCCTGTGCCTGCTCGGGTACGCCGTCTTCGGGCCGTCGAGGATCCTCGTCCTGGGCCCCGACTCCTCGCTCGGACCGATGATCGCCGCGACGGTCCTCCCCCTCGCCGGCGCCGGGGGTGATCCCGCCCGTGCCGTCGCCCTCGCCTCGGCGCTGTCGCTCATCGTGGGCACGTTCATGGTCCTCGCCGGCGTGGCCAAGCTCGGCTTCGTCGCGGACCTGCTGTCCAAGCCCACGATGATCGGCTACATGAACGGCCTGGCGCTGACGATCCTGGTCGGCCAGCTGCCCAAGCTCTTCGGCTTCTCCGTCGACGCCGACAAGTTCCTCCAGGAGCTCGGCCAGTTCGTCACTGGGGTCGCCGACGGCGACACGGTCCCGGCCGCCCTGGCTGTCGGGCTGCTGGGACTCCTCGTCATCGTGGTCCTCCAGCGTCTGTGGCCGAGGATCCCGGCCGTCCTGGTGGCCGTCGTCGTGTCGATCCTCCTGGCCAGGGTCCTCGACCTCGCTGAGCACGGCGTCGCCCTGGTGGGAGAGCTTCCTCGCGGCTTCCCCCCGTTGACCGTCCCCCACGTCGGCGTCAGCGACCTCACCCTGCTCGTCGGCGGCGCACTGGGGATCGCGCTCGTGTCCCTCGCCGACACGATCTCGACCGCCGGCTCCTTCGCTGCGCGAACCGGCCAGGAGATCGACGGCAGCCGAGAGATGATCGGCATCGGAGCAGCCAACCTCGGGGCGGGTCTGTTCCAGGGCTTCCCCGTGAGCACCAGCGGGTCACGCACCGCCGTGGCCGAGCAGTCGGGGGCGCGGACCCAGGTCACCGGCGTCGTGGGCGCGGGGGCGATCACGCTGCTGCTCCTCCTCGCCCCGGGTCTGCTGCGAAACCTGCCCCAGCCCACGCTCGCGGCCGTGGTCATCGCGGCGTCGGTCACGCTGGCCGACCTCCCGGCCACCGCGCGTCTGTACCGCCAGCGCAGGACCGAGTTCTGGCTGTGCATGGCCGCGTTCGTCGGTGTGACCCTCGTCGGGGTCCTGGCCGGGATCGCCGTGGCGGTGGCGCTGTCGATCGGCAACGTGTTCCGTCGAGCCTGGTGGCCCTACCAGACCGTGCTGGGACGGACGACGGACCGGCACGGCTACCACGACCTGCGCAGCTTCCCCGACGCCGAGCAGCTGCCCGGATGCGTCATCCTGCGCTTCGACGCACCGCTGTTCTTCGCGAACACGAGGGCGTTCCGCGAGCACGTCCGTGAGATCGCGAGGACCGAACCGACCCCGCGCTGGATCGTCGTAGCCGCGGAACCGATCACGGACGTGGACACCACGGCGGCCGACATGCTCGAGGACCTCGACAACGCCCTCAACGCCGAGGGCATCAGCCTGGTGTTCGCGGAGATGAAGGACCCGGTCCGGGAGAAGGTCGAGCGGTACGGGCTCACGCGGACCATCGACCCGGCGCACTTCTACCCGACGTTGGACGACGCCGTCAGTGAGTTTCAGAGGCTGACCGGGGCGATGTGGGTCAAGCCTCGGCCGACCGAGGATTGACCGCGGCCGTCGCGACCACGCTCGCCGCACCCGGCGCGACGTCGGGGATGCGTCCGGTCCAGAAGAGCGACGCGAGGGCGACGATCGCCAGCACGAACAGAGCCGACCGCAGTCCCTTCAGCCGCGCGTCGGCGTTGATCGCCACGACCTCGTCGCTGACCGTGGGACTGACACCAGCATCGTCGAGAGCAGTGCGCAGGTCCGCGTCGGACAGGAAGGGCACGCCGGCAGCCAGCTGCACGTTGGCCTGCTGCTTGACCGAGTCGGGGATGTTCGAGTTCGCCTGGACCCCGGTCAAGAAGCTGCTGGTCAGCGCGGCGATGAGGATGGACCCGGCGAGCGCCGTACCGACGGAGGCGCCCAGGTTGGTCGCGGTGTTCTGCAGGCCGCCGACCTCGGGGCTGCGGTCGTCGGGTACGGCGGAGACCGTGACCGCGCCGAGCTGGGACGCGAGCGCGCCGATCCCGAGCCCGGCGAGCAGCAGCGGGACGGTCACCACTGAGGCGGTCGCGTCGGAGTCGAGCGCGGCGATGAGCACGACGATCCCCGCGAACATCGCGAGGACTCCCACCCGCACGACCCGTCTCGGCGAGGCGGTCGGGAAGAACCTGGGCACCCCGGCCGCCGCGAGCAGCAGCGTGATGGACAGGGGCACGATGCGTGCGCCCGTCTCGAGCGCCGACAGGCCCAGAGCCACCGACAGGAACAGCGGGATGGTGAAGAACAGGCCCATCTGGACGAGGTACTGGAAGAAGAACATGAGCAGGCCGCCGCTCAGCTGGCGGTCGGCCAGGGTCGACGGTCGGATGAGCGGCTGGTCACCGCGCCGCTCGAGCCTCGACTCCCACGCCATGAGCAGCCACAGCAGCACCCCGCCCCCGAGGACGAGCCACACCACCGGGGACAGGTTCAGCAGCGCGGGACCGTCCGGCTTGGGAGTCACCCACCCCCACTCCGAGGAGCGGAGCACCCCGAAGACCACCGCGCCGATCCCGACGGCCGAGAGCACGACGCCCGGCCAGTCGATGCTCGGCCGCGCCTCGGGCGCGGCGTCGACGATGCGGCGCGCCAGGAACAGGATCCCCACGACCAGGACCACCTCGCCGGCGAACACCCAGCGCCAGGAGAAGTACGTCGTCGCGAAGCCGCCCACCAGGGGACCGACCGCGATGGCGACCGCCCCGGCCGCCATGACCAGACCGTAGGCACGGGGCCGCCCGGCCGGAGGGACGTTGCCCGCGACCAGCGCGACGATCGCCGGCAGGATCAGCGCGGCGCCGAGCCCCTCGAGCACCGACCAGCCGAGGATCAGCACCCCGAGGTTCGGGGCGATCGCGGTCGTCAACGAGCCGGCGCCGTACACGACCGAGCCGATCGTGAACGCGCGACGGCGCCCGATGATCGAGCCGACCTTGCCGCCCGTCACCATGGCCATCGCCATGACGAGGGTGTAGAGCGTGATGGCGGTCTGGACGCCCGTGACCGTGGTGCCGAGATCCTTGGCAACGGTCGCGATCGACACGTTCATGACCGAGCTGTCGAGGGCCATGAGGAACTGGGCGGCCCCGAGGGTGATGAGGACGGTGCGGACCGACGAGGGATCGCGGCCGGTCGCGGCCGTCACTGCAGGTAGGACTCCACCTCGCCCGGCGGGCGGGCGTGCACGGAGTCGGGGTCGACACCGCGGTCACGGGCGCCATCGCGCTGCCGCAGCAGGTCCCAGGCCTGGTCGAGCGCGATCTCCAGCTCGGCGAGCCGGGTCCTCCCCGCGGCGTCGAGTCCCTGGCCCTGGCCGCGCAGTCGATGCTCCTCGGCGACGAGATCGGCGATGGTCTGACGGATCTCCTTGTCGTCCATGCCTCGACCCTACTCGGACGACTCGGACGGAGGGGCCGCCAGGACCCGCTCGAGGGCGCGCAGCGCGCCGCACCAGGCGGCGAAGGCGTCGTCGTCCTCGTCGAACTCATCGACCGTGAGGGTGACGCGCGATCGGGGCGGCTCGTGGTTCTCGACCTCGACCAGCCAGCTGACCCAGCACGTCGGGTCGTGCTCGTCGAGCCCCGAGGCGACCAGGTCGCAGGAGAGGTCACCGATGGAGTGGGCCAGCAGGCGCCCCGGCTCGTGGGCCAGCACCCGGCCGCCGACGACCGTTCCCGCCGGCCCGTGGAAGCGGATCGGCGAGCCGACGTCGAAGGTCGAGTCCACGGCGAGCCCGAGCAGGCAGGACCGCGTCAGCGCGGGGTCGGTGAGAACGGTCCAGACGGCCTGAGGCATGGCGGGGACGAGCACGCTGCGAGATCTCGACCGCAAGCGAACCACCTCCCGCCCTCGGTGCTCACCCTGGCCGATCGATGGCCCGTGCGACAGCGATTTCGCACCGAAGCTCGCTCGGGCCCCATGCCAAGAGTGGCGAAACGCCCGTGGACGGGGCGCGCGCCGCGCGGCTCAGCGGCCGTGGGCGGCGCGGTAGCGGCGGATGAGCGCGTTGGTGGAGGAGTCGTGGGCCGGCTCGTGCCCGGGCTCCACGAGCTCGGGAATGATCCGCACGGCGAGCACCTTGCCGAGCTCGACGCCCCACTGGTCGAAGGAGTTGATCCCCCACACCGTGCCCGCGACGAACACCTGGTGCTCGTAGAGCGCGACCAGCGCACCGAGGGTCGCCGGGGCGAGCCGGTCGGCGAGCAAAGTCGTGGTCGGACGGTTGCCCGGGAACGTCTTGTGCGCGACGAGCCGCTCCTCGACGCCTTCGGCACGTACCTCCGCCGCGGTCTTGCCGAACGCCAGGGCCTCGGTCTGGGCGAACAGGTTCGCCGTCAACAGGTCGTGATGGTTGCCCAGCGGGTTCAGGGAGTGCAGGAACCCGATGAAGTCGGCGGGCACCGGGGTCGTTCCCTGGTGCAGGAGCTGGTAGAAGGCGTGCTGCCCGTTGGTCCCGGGCTCGCCCCAGACCACTGGCCCGGTGTCGTAGGAGACCGCCTCCCCGGTCCAGGTGACGCGCTTGCCGTTGCTCTCCATGTCGAGCTGCTGCAGGTAGGCGGCGAACCGGTGCAGGTACTGGTCGTACGGCAGCACGGCATGGGCCTGCCACCCGTAGAAGCCGCGGTTCAGCACGCCGATGAGGCCGAGGACGACCGGCAGGTTCTGCTCGAAGGGCGCCGTCCGGAAGTGCTCGTCCATGGCGTGGAAGCCCGACAGCAGGGAGCGGAAGGCATCCGGCCCCACGCCGATCATCAGGGAGAGCCCGATCGCGGAGTCGAAGGAGTACCGTCCGCCGACCCAGTCCCAGAAGCCGAACATGTTGGCCGTGTCGATACCGAACCGCTCCACCTCCGCCGCGTTGGTGGAGACGGCCACGAAGTGCTTGGCGACCGCCGACTTCTCGCCGCCGAGCCCGGCGAGCAGCCAGTCGCGGGCCGTCCTCGCGTTGGTCATCGTCTCCTGGGTGGTGAAGGTCTTGGAGGAGATGACGAACAGCGTCTCCGCCGGGTCGAGGTCTCGCGTCTTCTCGGCGAAGTCCGTGCCGTCGACGTTGGAGACGAACCGCAGCCTGATGTCGCGCCGCGCGTAGTGCGCGAGTGCCTCCGAGGCCATGACCGGGCCGAGGTCGGACCCGCCGATGCCGACGTTGACGACCGCGGTCACTGGCTTGCCGGTGTGGCCGCGCCAGGATCCGTCCCGTACGGAGTCGGCGAACACCGACATCCGGTCGAGGACCTCGTGGACGTCGGGGACCACGTCGTGGCCGTCGACGAGGATCGAAGCGTCTCTCGGGGCACGCAGCGCGACGTGCAGGACGGCCCGGTTCTCGGTGACGTTTATCCGCTCGCCGGAGAACATCGCGTCGATGCGTCCGCGCAGGTCCACCGCCTCGGCGAGGTCCACCAGCAGCCGCACGGTCTCGTCGGTGACCCGCTGCTTGCTCCAGTCGGCGAACCAGCCGCCGCCCTCGCCGCAGAACCGGCCACCGCGGCCCTCGTCGGCGGCGAAGAGTTCACGGAGCGAGGTCTGCGACAGCGTGCGTACGTGCTCCGCCAGCGCCCTCCATTGCGGCAGCTCCTCCCGGGGGAAGGCGCCGGCCATGCCCGGTCAGCCCCTCTTCTCGGAGTGGCCGCCGAACTGCTTGCGCATCGCCGAGGTGATCTTGTCCGCGAAGACCGCCTCCCCACGGCTGCTGAACCGCTCGTAGAGCGCGGCGGTCAGGACGTGGGCGGGGACTGCCTCGTCGATCGCGGCCAGGATGGTCCAGCGGCCCTCACCGGAGTCCGACACGCGACCCGAGAACTGCGCGAGCTCAGGGTCCTCGACGAAGGCCTGCGCGGTGAGGTCCAGTAGCCAGGACTGGACGACGCTGCCCCGTCGCCAGACCTCGGTGATCTCGCCCAGGTCGAGGGAGTACTGGTACCACTCGGGATTTGACAGCGGCGTGGTCTCGGCGTCGTGGGTCTGCCCGGCCAGTCCGACGTCGGCCTTCTTGAGGATGTTCAGCCCCTCGGCATAGGCGGCCATGACGCCGTACTCGATGCCGTTGTGCACCATCTTGACGAAGTGCCCCGACCCGCTGGGGCCGCAATGCAGCCAACCGCGCTGGGCGGTCGCCCCGGGGCGCTCCCCCCGGCCGGGGGTCGGCGGTGCCGCCTGCTCGCCGGGCGCGAGGGACTCGAAGACGGGGGTGAGGACCGACACCGCCTCGTCGGGCCCGCCGATCATCAGGCAGTAGCCACGGTCCAAGCCCCACACGCCGCCGCTCGTGCCGACGTCGAGGTAGTGGATCCCTCGCGGTGCGAGCTCGCCGGCGCGCCGGATGTCGTCGTGGTAGTGGCTGTTGCCACCGTCGATGAGCACGTCGCCCGGATCGAGCAGCGGAGTGATGGCGGCGATCTCCGCGTCCACGAACGCAGCCGGGACCATCAGCCACACGGCTCGCGGCGTGTCAAGCCGCTTGACGAAGTCGGCGAGACTCTCGGCACCGACCGCGCCCTCAGCGGCCAGCCCGGACACGGCGTCCGGTGACACGTCGAACACGACGCACTCGTGGCCCGCCCGCATCAGCCGCCGCACCATGTTGGCGCCCATCCGACCCAGCCCGATCATGCCCAGCTGCATGGCTGCCTCCACTGCGTGCGCCCGCGTACGCCTCATCGAGCCCTTCGGCCGACAGAGGCGACGCTACCGTCCGGGCACCCGTCGCACGGTCGGTTGCCGCTCGACATGTGCCAGTCGGTGATGCTCGCTAGGCTCGCAAGCCCGGCTCACCCCCTGTCGCCCGAGGAGTCCAATGGACCGGCTCTCGTCGTTCGTGCTCGCCCACCGCCGGTGGGTCTTCGCGTTCTGGCTGGTCATGTTCGTGGCGGGCATCGCCGCGGCGGGTGCGGTCCCGAGTCGGCTGAGCTACGACTTCTCGCTGCCTGGGCAGCAGGGCTACGAGACCGAGAAGAAGATCATCGAGTCCTACGGTGGCGCCAACGCCCAAGTGGCCTACATCCCGGTCGTCACCGTTCCGGCAGGACAGACGGTCACCGGCTCGGCCTCGGACGTCCAGGCCGTCTACGACGCGCTGCGCCAGATCCCGACGCTGCGTGTCGTCGACTACTCGCAGACCAAGGACAAGGGGTTCATCACCAGCGACGGCCGGACCACGTTCGGCCTGATCTACGAGCCCCAGCCGAACGGTTTCGTCGACCCGAACCAGCAGAAGGTCCAGGAGACCTTCGACGCTGCGCTCAAGCAGCACGGCCTCACCGGCGGCATCACCGGCTACGAGCAGCTGTCTTCCGGCGGAGGGGACAACAACGGCCCCAGTGTGCTCGAGGAGACCCTGCTCGGCGCGCTCGGTGCCCTTGCCGTGCTCGCCTTCGTGTTCGCCTCGCTCCTCGCCCTCGTGCCGCTGCTCATCGCTGCCGTCTCCATCCTCACCACGTTCCTCATCGTGCTGCTGCTCACGACCTTCGCCGACGTCAGCTTCGTGGTGCAGTTCCTCATCGCCCTGGTCGGGCTGGGCGTGGCGATCGACTACTCGTTGCTCGTCGTGTCCCGGTGGCGGGAGGAGATCGCCCACGGCAACGACAACGAGGAAGCCGTCCGAATCTCGGTACGAACCGCCGGGCACGCCGTGTTCGCGTCAGGGGTCACCGTCGCCATCAGCCTGATCGCGCTCGTCGTGATCCCGGTACCTCTGCTCAGGAGCATGGGTTTCGGCGGCATGCTCATCCCGCTGTGCAGCGTGGCCGTCGTCCTCACCCTGCTGCCGGCTCTGCTGGCCTCCGTCGGGCCGCGGGTCGACATCCCCAAGATCCGCAAGGAGGCCGCACCCTCGCGGGGCTGGTCGGCGTGGGCCAGGATGATCGTGAAGCGGCCGTGGCTGTTCGGGGGCGCCGCCCTCATCGTGCTGGCGATCTTCATCGCGCCGATCCGGCACATCCAGTTCGGGCAGTCCAGCACGGCCTCGCAGGGGACCTCGAGCCCGGCGTACCAGACCCTGCAGACCCTCATCGACGGTGGGGTGGGCACCGGGGTGACGACGCCCATCGTGCTGCTCGCGGACAACAAGGAGGACGCCGCCGCCATCGCCGCTGCCGCCGCGAAGGTCGACGGGATCCGGTTGTCGGTGCCCTACGCGCCCGGCTCGGACGGGCGGACGGCCATCGACGTCGTCCCGCACGACGAGACGGTGAACTCGAACTCGGTCAAGGTCGTCGACGCGGTGGTGGCCGCGACGAAGGACCTGCCGGGCTACATCGGGGCGGCCGGGCTCGGCGCGACGATCGTCGACTACCGGCACGCGGTCTACGACAACTTCCCGTACGTCATCGCGCTGATCGCGATCATCACCTTCCTGCTGTTGATGAGGACCTTCCGCTCGATCCTGCTGCCGCTCAAGGCGGTCGTCCTCAACCTGGTCAGCCTGGCCGCCGTCCTGGGCCTCGCGACGTGGTTCTGGCAGGAGGGCAACGGGTCCAAGGCCGTGTTCGGGATCGAGGCCACCGGTGCGATGACCTTCTGGCTCCCGCCGCTGATCTTCGCGTTCCTGTTCGGCCTATCGATGGACTACGAGGTGTTCATCCTCACTCGCATGCGCGAGGAGTACGACCGGAGCGGATCCACCCAGGCAGCGGTCGTCCGCGGCATCGGACGGACCGGACGGTTGGTCACCTCGGCCGCACTGATCCTCTTCTTCGCCTTCGCCGCCCTGGCCTCTGCACCGAGCACAGACATCAAGGTCTTCGCGACCTGCCTGGGTGTCGGCATCTTGCTCGACGCGACGATCGTGCGCGCGGTGCTCGTACCGTCGTTGGTCGTGCTGTTCGGGCGGTGGAACTGGTGGCTGCCCGGATGGCTGGCCAGGATCATGTTCGTGGAGCCCTCGCCACTGCACGAGAGCGGCGAGCCCGGGCTGGTCGACGTCGACCTGAGCGAGCCGCAGGTGGTCAGCCGGTCGGTGGAATAGCGGCCGGCCGGGTGGCATAGAAGGCGACCGCCGCAGCTGCAGCCACGTTGAGCGAGTCGACACCGCGCGCCATCGGGATGCGCACCGAGAGGTCCGCCGCCGCCACCGTCGCCGGCCGCAGGCCGTCGCCCTCGGTGCCGAGCACCAGGGCGAGCCGCTCATCGCGCCGGGCCGCCAGCTCGTCGAGGGTCATCGCGTCCGGGTCGAGGGTCAGGGCGGCGACGACGTACCCGGCCTCACGCAGCACCTCGGTGTCGGGCCACGACGCCAGCCGGGCCCAGGGCAGGTCGAGCACGGTGCCCATCGAGACGCGGACCGCTCGCCGGTACAGCGGGTCCGCGCAGCGCGGCGTCACCAGCACCGCGTCCAGGCCGAGCGCGGCCGCGCTGCGAAACGCCGCGCCGACGTTGGTGTGGTCGACGACGTCCTCCAGGACCGCGACGCGTCGACCGCCCCGGACCACGGCGGCCACCTCGCGCGGCGGCCCACGGTGGAAGGCCGCGAGCACCCCGCGGTGGACGTGGTAGCCGGTGAGGACGGCGAGGGTCGTCGCATCGGCGACGTAAGCGGGGGCGCCGGCGGCGAGGCCGTCGGCGACGACACGGCGTACGTCCTCGCGGGCCAGCCGGGCGTCGAGCAGCAGCAGCGAGCGCGGCCGGTAGCCGGCACGCAGCGCGCGTTCGACGACCGAGACGCCCTCGGCGAGGAACAGGCCCTCGGCCGGCTCCCGCACCCGCCGCAGCGCCACGTCGGTGAGGTCGCGGTAGTCGGCCAGCCTCGAGTCGTCGGCCGAGGTGACCGCGATGGGCTCCCGCGGCTGCGCCACCCCGTCACGGTAGACGAGGGCGACGGCGTCCCCCGGTCGGACCGCGTCGGCCAGGCACTGACCGAGCCGGACCAGCAGCTCGTCCCCGTTGGGTGGCCCAGGGAGTCGTCGACCTTCTTGAACCGGTCCAGGTCGATGACCGCGACCGGGCGGCGAGGTCGCGAAGGCGCAGCCGCGGGGGGTCAGTGCGGTCACTCGTCAGCGTGTCGGTGGGCCGGTCAAGCCGGCGTGCTGGGGCGCCGATGCTCCACGGGTGACGTCTCGGTGGCTTCGCGCTGCCCTGGTCGGGTCCCTCACGATGACGCTCGCCGTCACCGCGTCGCCCGCCCGGGGCGACGACCCGGTCGCCCATGCCCGGGCCCAGGCCCGCGCCGCCGAGCGCGAGGTCCGTGCCCTGCAGGTCAAGGTCGACGCGGCCGAAGCGGCGTATCAGGTCTCGCTCTCCGGCCTGTCCGACGCCGTGACCACGCAGGTCCAAGCCCAGCAGGTCGCCGACCAGGCGACGCTGCGCGCCCGGGCGGCGATCCAGGCCCAGCGGTTGCACCTCGAGCAGGTCTACCTGTCGGCCGGGACGAGCCAGCTCGGCCTGACCCTCTCGGCCGGCCCCGTCGCGGCGGCCGACGGCGCCGACTACGTCTCGCGGCTGGTCGAGTCCGACCGTCGTGCGGTGGTGCTGGCGACCCGGGAGCAGCAGCGGGCGATCACGACGGCGGTGGGCCTGAGCCGGCAGGCGGACTCGGTCGTGGCGACCGTCGACGCCGTCCAGCAGCGCTACGATGACGTGCAGGCGCTCCTCGACGAGGCCGAGTCGAGGCTCACCGAGCTGGACGCGACCGCCCGCCAGCTCGCCGACGTGCAGGCGCTCATCAAGGCGCTCAACGCCCAGAAGGCGGCCGCAGACGCGGCGCGGATGGCGGCGGCCGGCCGAGCACGCGCGAGCGGGATCCCCGCGACCTACCTCGCCCTGTACCAGGCGGCCGCCCTGACCTGCCCCGGGCTGCCCTGGGTGGTCCTCGCCGCGATCGGCCAGGTCGAGAGTGGGCACGGCGCGGACACCAACACCTCCTCGGCCGGCGCCGAGGGCCCGATGCAGTTCCTGCCGTCGACCTTCGCGGCCTACGCCGTCGACGGCGACCACGACGGCGTCACGGACATCCGTGACCCGGCGGACGCCATCTACACCGCGGCGGCGTACCTGTGCGCCAACCACGCGGGCCGAAGCGCCGACGGCCTGCGCGGCGCGATCTTCCGCTACAACCACGCCGACTGGTACGTCGACCTGGTCCTCACGGTCGCCGCGAAGATCGCCCAGCGGTACGGCGCCCCGGCTCCGCCGCCCTACGCCCCGGTGGGCTGACCCTCCGGCGGCTCCGCCGCGGCCGGCTCCGGCGACGTCCACGCAGACAGCTGGCCGGCGAAGGCGTCGCCGAGCGCGGCGACCGAGCGGGAGAGCTCCGCGGGGATGACCCACACCTTGCTGGCCTGCCCGTTGGCGATCTGCGGCAGCGCCTGCAGATAGGTGTAGGCGAGCAGCTTGGGGTCGGGGTCGCCGACGTGGATCGCGTCGAACACCGTCGAGATGGCCTTCGCCTCGCCCTCGGCCCGCAGGATCGCGGACTGCTTGTCTCCCTCGGCCCGCAGGATCGCGGACTGCCGCTCCCCTTCCGCGGTGAGGATCTGGCTCTGCTTGAACCCCTCGGCGGTGAGGATGGTGGCGCGCTTCTCCCGCTCGGCGCGCATCTGCTTCTCCATGGCCTCCTGCACCGAGGCCGGCGGGTCGATCGCCTTGATCTCCACCCGGTTGACGCGCACGCCCCACTTGCCGGTGGCCTCGTCGAGGACGCCCCGTAGGGCACCGTTGATGGCATCGCGCGAGGTGAGCACCCGCTCGAGGTCGAGCCCGCCGACGACGTTGCGCAGCGTGGTGACGGTCAGCTGCTCGATCGCCTGGATGTAGTTGGCGATCTCGTAGGTGGCCGCCTTGGGATCGGTGACCTGGAAGTAGATGACCGAGTCGATGTTGACGACCAGGTTGTCCTCGGTGATCACCGGCTGGGGCGGGAAGCTGACCACCTGCTCGCGCAGGTCGACCAGCGGGCGCAACTTGTCGACGAAGGGCACCAGGATCGACAGGCCCGCGTTCAGCGTCCGGTGATAGCGGCCCAGCCGCTCCACGACGCCGGCCCGTGCCTGCGGGACGATCCGCACCGTACGGGCCAGCACGATCAGCACGAACACGAAAAGGATCGCGCCGATGACCAGCGACACGGTCTCGGTCTGGCTCACGGGGTCAGCCTCCTGGGCTAGGTGTCTGGGGCTCGCGCTGCTCGGCCGCCACGACTGCAGTGGCGCCGTCGATCCGCACGACGTGGACGGTGAGCCCAGGCTCGTACACCACGCTCGCGTCGGCGGTGCGCGCGGACCACACCTCGCCGCCGAGCTTGACGCGCCCGTCGCGCCGGTCCACCCGCTCGAGCACGAAACCGGTCGTGCCCACCAGCGCCTCGACGCCCGTCCTCGTGTGGCGCGGGACCTGCAGGTGGCGCAAGGCGACCGGCCGTACGAAGCCGAGCAGGACGACCGACACGACGGCGGCCACCACGACCTGGATCATGAAGGGCGCGCCGAACGCCGCGGCGAAGGCCGCCGCGACCGCACCCCCGGCGAGCATGAGCAGGATGAGGTCCAGCGACAGCAACTCGAGGCCGATCAGCACGACCGCCGCGATCACCCACCCGAGGACCGACACGTCACGATCCTAGTCGCGACGCACGCCCCCGATCGTCGGCCGAGGGCGCGGGTCCGGCGGGGCGTTCAGGCCGCCCGGGCCGACCAGCGTCCCGCGCGGTGCTCGACGCGCAGCGCCATCCCGAAGGTCGCGGACAGCGGGTCCGCGGCCAGCACCTCCTCCAAGGGGCCGGCGGCGACCACCCGCCCGCCGCGCAGCAGCAGCCCGTGCGTGAAGCCGCGCGGGACCTCCTCCACATGGTGGGTCACCAGCACGAGCGCCGGGGCGAGCGGGTCGACCGCGAGCTCGCCGAGACGGCGTACCAGGTCCTCCCGGCCCCCCAGGTCGAGGCCCGCGGCCGGCTCGTCGAGGAGGAGCAGCTCCGGGTCGGCCATGAGCGAGCGCGCGATCTGCACCCGTTTGCGCTCCCCCTCGGACAGCGTCGCGAACCGGCGGCCGGCCAGGTCCACCACGCCGAGCTGGGCGAGGAGGGTGTCCGCGCGACCCACGTCGAAGCCCTCGTACTGCTCGCGCCAGCGGCCGGTGATCGCCCACGCCCCAGTGAGCACGACGTCGCGGACCTTCTCCTCCGGCGGCAGCCGGTCGGCCAGGGCGGCCGAGGCCAGCCCCACCCGGGGACGTACCTCGAAGACGTCGACCTGGCCGAGCCGCTCACCGAGCACGTGCACGACACCCCGTGTTGGATACAGGTACGTCGAGGCGACCTGCAGCAGCGTGGTCTTGCCGGCACCGTTCGGGCCGAGCACGACCCAGCGGTCGCCGTCCTCGACCGCCCAGTCGACGTCGGCGAGGATCGGCTTGCCGCCACGCGTGACGGTGACCCCTCGCAGGTCGAGCACCGACGCCGTCACGTGCCGAAACCTACGGCAGCGCGCTGCCTAGGCTGTGCAGGTGGTCGACCTCCCGCCGCGCCGGGCAGCCCTGTTCGTGGCCTGGGGCAACGCCTTCCTGGCTGGCGACGTCGACCCCGACACCGCCAGCGCGGCCATCCGTGGCCGTGACGAGTCGCACGAGGTCATGGGTCTGTCCCAGGACCGGGTCACGCTGCCCGTGGCCCTGCAGGTGCTCGCGCGTGAGGGAGCGCGGGGTTTCCGGCTGGTCCTCCCCGTGGCGGGGGACGTGTCGGGGCTGCCCGGACCGCCCGCGTTCAACGCCGCCGCCCTCGAGGCGGGTGAGGCGGTCCTGGTGACCTCGGCCCGCCCGCTGGGCGCGGTGCCCACGCTCACAGGCACCCCCGATGCGGTCCGCGTGAGCTGGACAGCCTCGCCCGTGGCGCATCGTTCGGACGGCCCGCCGTCCCTGACCGAGGCCGAGCGCGAGCTGGCGGGGGCGATGCGCGAGGCGACCGACCTGCTGACCTCGCTCGACATCGCACGTCTCGGCCCCGAGTCCGCGGACCTCCTCGCCGCTCTGCGCGGAGGGGCCTTCGACGGGCCCCGGCTGCCGCCCGGCCTCCCCCCACGAGCCGACGAGGTCGCCGTCCGCGGCCGTCGCCTCGCCGCGATCGTGACTCTCGCGCGAGCCGACGACGGCGGCGCGCTCAGCGCAGGTGAGGCGACCCGGCGTCGCGAGGCGCTGGCGCCCCTCGACCGGGCCGCCCGGCGCGCCATCTGCGCCGCCTTCAGCGCGGGCGCGCATCAGGAGCACTAGCGCGGGCGCGCATCAGGAGCACTGGCGCGGGCGCGCATCAGGAGCACTGAACAGGCCCACGGGTATCGTTCGCCGCGCCATGGCAGACCTCGGGACCGCCCTCGTCACGCTGTCCGGACCCGACCGTCCGGGGGTGACCACGCAGCTGTTCGCCGCGCTGGGAGCCGCCGTACCGGCCGACGTGCTCGATGTCGAGCAGGTGGTCATCCGTGGCCAGCTCGTTCTCGGCGTCCTGCTGGGACCGGTGTCCGGCGCGGATGACCTGCTGGCCGTACGTCGCGCGGCGCACGAGGTCGCTGACCGGGTCGGCATGAGCGTCACGGTCGCCGCGGGCGCCGAGGAGGCCGACCCCCGGCGGGTCGGCCGCGTCCACGTCACCGTCCTCGGCAGACCGCTGCGCCCCGGGGTCGTCGCGGCCCTGGCCGGGCGCATCGCAGACCTCGGCGCCAACATCGACCGGATCCAGCGACTGTCGCGCTATCCCGTGACGAGCATCGAGTTCGAGGTGTCGGGGGCCGACCCGGAGGACCTGCGCTCCGCCCTCGCCGCCGAAGCGGCCACCCAGGCCGTGGACGTCGCCGTCGAGCCGTCCGGCCTGTACCGCCGCGCGAAGCGGCTCGTCGTGATGGACGTGGACTCCACCCTCATCCAGGGTGAGGTCATCGAGATGCTCGCCGCCCGGGCGGGCTGCCTGGAGCAGGTCGCCGCGGTCACCGAGGCGGCCATGCGCGGCGAGCTCGACTTCGCCGCGTCGCTTCGCGCGCGCGTGGCGCTGCTGCGTGGGGTGCCCGAGTCGGCGCTCGACGACGTACGGCGGGAGGTGCTGCTCTCGCCCGGTGCGCGGACGCTGGTCCGAACGCTCAAACGCCTCGGCTACGAGGTGGCGGTCGTGAGCGGCGGGTTCACCCAGGTGATCGAGCATCTGGTCCGCGAGCTGGGCATCGACCACAGTGCGGCGAACACCCTGGAGGTGGTGGACGGGGTGCTCACCGGCGGGTTGGTCGGGGCCATCGTCGACCGCCGCGGCAAGGCCAACGCCCTGGAGCGCTTCGCCGCGGCCGCGGGCGTGCCCCTGTCCCAGACAGTCGCGATCGGCGACGGCGCGAACGACCTCGACATGCTGGCGCGCTCCGGGATGGGGATCGCCTTCAACGCCAAGCCGGTCGTCCGCGACGCCGCCGACGCCAGCGTCACGGTGCCCTACCTCGACGCGGTCCTCTACCTGCTCGGCATCAGCCGCGAGGAGGTCGAGGAGGCCGACGCGGCCGAGGGGACCCCGACGCCCGCGCCGCCGCTGGACTGACGCGGCTCAGCCGCGTGGGACCGCGAACTCGAGCAGCGCGGCGCGCCCGGTGGACACATCCGCCCAGGCGCAGCCGATCTCCAGCACGGCGATGCCCGACGTGGGGAAGGAGGCGCCCGCGAGGGCTCGCGCGGTCTCCTGCTCGTGATCGGCGAGGTCGACGACCAGGTCGTGCATGCCGGGGTTGTGGCCGATGAGCAGGGCCGTGCGACAGCCCTCGTCGATGCTGCGCACGACGCCGCGAAGGGTGGGCAGGCTCGCGTCGTAGATCGCCTCGTCGAAGCTGGCCTCGGGGACCGAGCCTGTGCCGGCCAGCCCCTTGGCCACCCGCGACCACGTCTCCCTGGTCCGCGCCGCCGGGGAGCAGAGGACGACGTCGGGGAGAAGGCCCTGCGCGGCGAGCCACTCTCCCGCCGCGAGGGCGTCGCGTCGGCCGCGGCCGGACAGCGGGCGCTCGTCGTCGGGCACACCGGGCGGCCAGCCTGACTTCGCGTGCCTCAGCACGACGAGTCGGTGGCGGCCGCCGGAACTATGAAGCGGATCACTCACGAGACCATCATGCCCAACCAGGAGCGTGCGCGGGCGTCGTCAGGCGCCGATGGCATGCACGCCGCCGTCGACGTGGACGATCTCGCCGGTGGTGCGCGGGAACCAGTCGGAGAGCAGGGCCACGCAGGCCCGCGCGGCCGGCTCCGGGTCGGCGAGGTCCCAGCCGAGGGGGGCCCGCTCAGACCACACCTGCTCGAAGGACTCGAAGCCGGGGATCGACTTCGCCGCCATGGTGCGGATCGGCCCGGCCGCGACGAGGTTCACCCGGACCCCGGCTGGTCCGAGATCACGGGCGAGGTAGCGGGCGGTGGACTCGAGAGCAGCCTTCGCGACGCCCATCCAGTCATATGTCGGCCACGCGACCGTGGCGTCGAAGTCCAGCCCCACGACCGACAGGCCGCCGGATCCGGCGAGGGGCAGCACCGCGGTGGTGAGGGACTTCAGCGAGTACGCCGACACGTGGACCGCCGTGGCCACGTCGTCCCACGGGGTGTGCAGGAAGTTGCCGCCGAGCGCGGAGGTGGGCGCGAAGGCGATGGCGTGCAGGACCCCGTCGAGGGAGTCGACGTGCTCCCGGACCCGGTCGGAGAGCGAGGAGAGGTGCTCGTCGTCGGTGACGTCGAGCTCGACGACCGGTGGCGGGCTGGGCAGCCGTTGGGCGATCCGCTGTACCAGCGAGAGCCGACCGTAGCCGGTGAGCACGACGGTGGCCCCCTCCTCCTGGGCCAGCCGGGCCACGGAGAAGGCGATCGAGGCGTCGGTGAGCACGCCGGTGACGAGCAGCCGCTTTCCGTCGAGCAGTCCCATCCCTGTCCTCTCCCTCGCTGGCCGGTACGCGCCTGTGCCGTCCGGCGGTCAGTGGCCCATGCCGAGCCCGCCGTCGACCGGGATCACCGCGCCGGTGACGTACGCGGCGCCGTCGCCGGCGAGGAAGGCCACGACGGCCCCGACCTCCTCGGGCGCCGCGTAACGCCCCAGCGGGACCTGGGCGAGGATCTCCTTGCGCCGCTCCTCGGTGAGCTCGGCGGTCATCGCGGTGTCGACGAAGCCCGGCGCGACGACGTTCGCCGTGATGCCCCTCGACCCGAGCTCGCGGGCGAGGGTGCGGGCGAAGCCGACCAGCCCGGCCTTGGACGCCGCGTAGTTCGCCTGCCCGGCGGAGCCGGTGAGGCCGACGACGGAGGAGATGAAGATGAGTCGACCGTAGCGCGCGCGCAGCATGGACCGGGCGGCCCGCTTCGCCACGCGGAACGACCCGACGAGGTTGGTCTCCAGGACCGCGTCGAAGTCCTCCTCGGACATGCGCAGCAGCAGGGTGTCCCGCGTGATGCCGGCGTTGGCGACGAGGATCTCGACCGGACCGAGGTCGGCCTCGATCG
Organism: Actinomycetes bacterium; assembly: GCA_035506535.1. Lineage (NCBI taxonomy): Bacteria > Bacillati > Actinomycetota > Actinomycetes > Actinomycetes bacterium. Next base: position 48,126 of record DATJPE010000093.1, read on the forward strand.
CGTCGAAGGCCGCGTCGACGGAGGCGCCGTCGGTCACGTCGCAGGCGAAGCACCGCAGGTCCGCGGGGCCGTCCCCCGAGCGCGAGGTGACGGCCACCCGGTGCCCGTCTGCCGCGAGCGCCCGGGCGACTGCCAGCCCGATCCCCCGGTTCCCGCCGGTGACCAGCGCTACCCGTCCCACGCCTCCGCCCTCCGCTTCGTCCGGGCCCTGACGCTAGCGCCTCGATAGGGTCCTCGGGTGCCCACCTCACCACGCCGCGTCGACGAGGCATTCCTGGCCCTGCCGCTGGGCGCCCTCACGGACGCCGCCCTCCAACGAGCCCGTGACCTCGGCGTCGAGCACGCCGACATCCGCGTCGAGCAGTCCCGCGGTCAGTCGGTGCGGCTGCACGACGGCCGGCTGGAGGGGCTCAACGACGCCGACGACGTCGGCCTCGGCGTGCGCGTCGTGCACGACGGCGCCTGGGGGTTCGCGGCCACCGGGGAGCTGACCCCTGCGGCGGCCGCGCGAGCCGCCGAGCAAGCCGTGCGGCTCGCGGAGGTGAGCCGCCCCCTGTCCACGGAGCGCGTGCGGCTGGCCGCCGAGCCGGTGCACGCGGACGGCGTGCACGTCTCCTCCTACGAGGTCGATCCCTTCGACGTCCCGGACGCGGACAAGGTCGCGCTGCTGGCCGACTTCAGCGAGCGGGTCCTCGGCAAGGACGGCGTCGCCCACGTCGACGCGAGCGTGTACAGCGTGAAGGAGATCAAGCACTACGCCGACACGGCCGGCACGGTGACCACCCAGCAGCGGGTCCGGCTCAACCCGGACCTGCTCGCGGTCACCGTGGACAAGGAGTCCGGCGCCTTCGAGACGATGTCGGCGACGGCCCCGCCGGTCGGTCGTGGGTGGGAGTACATGACCGGGACCGGGTGGGACTGGGACGAGGAGCTCGAGCAGCTCCCGGGGCTGCTGCGGGAGAAGCTCTCGGCGCCGAGCATCGAGCCGGGGACCTACGACCTCGTCATCGACCCCACCAACCTGTGGCTGACGATCCACGAGTCGGTCGGGCACGCGACCGAGCTGGACCGCGCGCTCGGCTACGAGGCCAACTACGCCGGGACCTCCTTCGCGACCTGGGACAAGCTGGGGACCCTGCAGTACGGCTCCGAGCTGATGCACGTCACCGGCGATCGGGTCGTGGAGCACGGCCTCGCGAGCGTCGGATGGGACGACGACGGTGTGGCCGGGCAGCAGTGGGACCTGGTCCGCGACGGTGTCCTGGTGGGCTACCAGCTGGACCGGTCGATGGCCGCCCTCAAGGGCTTCGAGCGCTCCAACGGCTGCGCCTACGCCGACTCCGCGGGTCACGTGCCCATCCAGCGGATGGCCAACGTGTCCCTGCAGCCAGCGGCCGACGGCCCGTCGACCGAGACGCTGATCGCCGGGGTCGAGCACGGGCTGTTCATCGTCGGCAACAAGTCCTGGTCGATCGACATGCAGCGCTACAACTTCCAGTTCACCGGGCAGCGCTTCTTCCGCATCGAGTCGGGGCGGCTGACCGGCCAGGTCAAGGACGTCGCCTACCAGGCGACCACGACCGACTTCTGGGGGTCGCTGGTGGCCCTGGGCGGGCCGCAGACGTACCTGCTGTGCGGTGCCTTCAACTGCGGCAAGGCGCAACCGGGACAGGTGGCAGCGGTCAGCCACGGCTCGCCGTCAGCGGTCTTCGCCGGCGTGAAGATCCTCAACACCGTTCAGGAGGCGGGCCGGTGAGCGCACCCACCCCCCAGGAGGTCGCCGAACGCGCGCTCGAGGCGTGCACCGCCGACGGCTGCGTCGTGCGCGTCGACGAGACCAGCGAGGCCAACCTGCGGTGGGCCGGCAACACGCTGACCACCAACGGGCTGATGCGCAGCCGCTCGCTCACCGTGGTCGCGACGGTCGGCTCCGCCGAGGGCACCGCCGCTGGCGTGGTCTCCACCAGCCACGTCGACGCCGATCAGGTGGTCGAGGTCGTGCGCCGGGCCGAGCGGGCCGCCCGCGAGTCCGGCCCGATGGAGGACGCCCAGCCGTTGGTCAGCGACGTCCCGGCGAGCCCGGACTTCGCCGAGCCGGCACCGGAGACGTCGACCGACGTCTTCGCGGCCTTCGCCGAGCAGCTCGGCGAGTCGCTGCGCTCGGCCCGGGCCGAGGGTCGGGAGCTGTTCGGCTTCGCCGAGCACGACCTCACGACGACCTACCTGGCGAGCTCGGCCGGCCTGCGGCTGCGGCACGTCCAGCCCACGGGCAAGGTGGAGATCACCGGCAAGTCCCACGAGCGCACCCGCTCGACGTGGGTCGGCGTCGGGACGCGCGACTTCACCGACGTCGACGTCGCGGGCCTGGACGCCGAGATCCGGCGCCGGCTGGGGTGGTTCGAACGCCGCATCGAGCTCGACGCGGGTCGCTACGACACGATCCTGCCTCCCGGCGCCATGGCGGACCTGATGATCTATGCCTACTGGTCGGCCGCGGCACGCGACGCCGACGACGGGCGTACGGTCTTCAGCCGGCCCGGCGGGGGAACCCGGGTCGGGGAGCGGCTCGCCTCGCGCCGGCTGACCATGCTCTCCGACCCGGCCCGCCCGGGCATCCAGTGCCGGCCGTTCGTCGCCGACATGGCGTCCTCGTCGGCTTCCTCGGTGTTCGACGCCGGGCTGCCGCTGGGACCTACCGAGTGGGTCCGGGACGGAGAGCTGCGCGCGCTGCTGCAGACCCGACACTCCGCGCAGCAGACCGGCCTCCCGGTGACTCCGGCCGTGGACAACCTCGTGCTCGAGGACGCCGACGGCACCGGCTCGGTGGACGACCTCGTCGCGACGACGGATCGGGGCCTGCTGCTGACCTGCCTGTGGTACATCCGCGAGGTGGACCCGCAGACCCTGCTGCTGACCGGCCTGACGCGCGACGGGGTCCACCTCGTCGAGCACGGCGAGGTGGTGGGGACGGTGACCAACTTCCGCTTCAACGAAAGCCCGATCGACCTGCTGGGCCGCGTCGAGGCGGCGAGCGCCTCCTCGCGCTGCCTGGCGCGGGAGTGGAGCGACTACTTCACCCGCACGCAGATGCCGGCCGTTCGGGTGGGCGGGTTCAACATGTCCAGCGTCAGCCAGGCGAGCTGAGCGCGGCGGAACTTCGCACCGAGCTCCGGGGAGCCGAACCCGGCGAATCGTCGTACCGTGGTGCGGTGCCGCCAGAAGCCCTCCCGCCCGGGAGCCGAGGACGGCCCGACCGCCCACCCCGGCCGGGGACCGAGCCGGTCTACCGGATCACCGGAGTCCGCCGCTCCCATTTCGAGGAGACCCACCAGCGGATGGTCCGCTACCTGATCTCGATGGGGATCCGGACGGCCTGCTTCGTCCTCGCCGTCTTCGTCGAGGGCCCGATCCGCTGGGTCCTGGTCGCGGCCGCGGTGGTGCTCCCCTATGTGTCGGTGGTGTTCGCGAACGCCGGTCGCGAGCGCACCGGCACCCCCCTGCCGGAGGTCTTCCTGCGCCCGGACCGACCCCAGATCGAGACCCCGACGACACCCGGCCAGGACTCTGGACGTTGACATCGATCCATGTAATGATGAGCGCGCGCTGCGGTCCCCCGGTTGCGGCGCACTTGAGATGCCGGACGGCTTCCCCCGTGGCCGTCCGGCATCTCGCTTTCTACGGCGGCGTACCGTCGTTGGCGACATGCGTGCCTTCCTCGGACTCTTCCGGCGCCCTTCGTGGGTGGTGTTCACCCTGTGCGTCGTGCTGGCCAGCGTCGCCTTCTACGAGCTGGGCGTCTGGCAGCTGCACCGACGGACGCACCAGAACCGGGTGGACGCGCAGCTGCGCGCCTCCCAGGAGCTGCCTCCCGTGCCGGCCGCCCAGCTGCTCGCGCCGGGTGAGCGCCCCACCGGCAAGGTGCTCTGGCGCCGGGTCAGCGCGACGGGCACCTACGACGCGGCCCACCAGCTCCTCGTGCGCAACCGGGTCCTGGAGGGCGACAACGGCTACGAGGTGATCGTGCCGCTGCGGACGACGACGGGAGTGGATCTGCTCGTCGACCGGGGCTGGATCCCCTCCGGGCCGACCGCGCGGGCGCCGTCCTCGATCCCCTCCGTCCCGGCGGGGACGGTGAGCGTGGTCGGCCGGATCAGGCCGCCGGAGCACCCGGCCGACGAGGCGGGGGTCCCAGCCGGCCAGATCCAGCGCATCGTGCCGGCGGAGATGGCCCAGCTGACCGGGCGACCGACGTACGGCGGGTTCGTCAACCTCGTGAGCGAGTCCCCGCCGGCCGCGAACGCGCCGACTCCCCTGCTGACGCCGGACCAGGAGGACCCCGGGGGCTGGTGGAAGCCCCCGCACCTGGCCTACGCGATCCAGTGGTTCATGTTCGTGGGGCTCGCCGTCGGGGGCTGGGTGATCCTCGGCCGCCGGGAGGTGGCGATGGCGCGAGCCGCGGCTACGCCGTCAGCGACCGGGGCGGGCTCGTCGCCGATGCCGCGTCTCCCTGCGGAGCGAACTGGGTCCGGTACAGGTCGGCGTACGCGCCGTTCGCGCGAAGCAGCTCCTCGTGACGACCCCGCTCCGCGACCCGGCCGTCGCTGACGAGCAGGATGACGTCGGCGTCGCGGACGGTGGACAGCCGGTGCGCGATGACCAGTGAGGTGCGGCCCTCGAGCGCTCGGGACAGGGCCTCCTGGACGGCGACCTCGGACTCGCTGTCGAGGTGGGCGGTGGCCTCGTCGAGGACGACCACCGAGGGGGCCTTGAGCAGCAGCCGGGCGATCGCCAGGCGCTGCTTCTCCCCGCCCGAGAGCCGATAGCCGCGATCGCCCACCACGGTGTCCAGGCCGTCCGGGAGGGAGCGGACCAGGTCCCAGATCTGGGCGTCCCGGCAGGCGGCCTCGAGCTGGTGGTCGTCGGCATCCGGGCGGGCGTACAGCAGGTTGGCGCGGATGGTCTCGTGGAACATGTGCGCGTCCTGGGTGACCACGCCGACGACGTCGCGCAGCGAGGCGAGGGTGACGTCTCGGACGTCGTGCCCGCCGACGCGGACCGAGCCGGCCGTGGCGTCGTACAGCCGCGCGACGAGGGAGGTGATCGTGGTCTTGCCGGCTCCGGACGGACCCACGAGGGCGACCATCTGCCCCGGTTCGATGCGGAAGCTGACGTCGTCGAGCACCCGCTGGTTGGGGGCGTGCTCGAGGGCCGTCACCGTCTCCAGCGACGCGAGCGAGACCTCCTCGGCCTGCGGGTAGCGGAAGCCGACGTTCACGAACTCCACGGCGGTCGGCCCCGGCCGCAGCACTGCCGCGTCTGGCTTCTCCGTGATCATCGGCGGCAGGTCGAGGACCTCGAAGACCCGGTCGAAGGACACCAGGGCGGTCATGATGTCGACCCGCACGTTGGAGAGAGCCGTGAGCGGCCCGTAGAGTCGGCCGAGCAGCCCGGCGAGCGCCACCAGAGTCCCGGTCGTGAGGGTCCCGGCGATGACCAGCAGGCCGCCCGCGCCGTAGACCAGCGCCGTCGCGAGCGACGCGACGAGGGTCAGCGCCGTGAAGAAGACCCGGTTGGACATCGCGATCCGTACGCCGATGTCGCGCACCCGTCCCGCCTTGGCCGAGAACGCCTGGTCCTCGTCCTCGGGGCGGCCGAAGAGCTTGGCCAGCAGGGCGCCCGAGACGTTGAACCGCTCGGTCATCATCGTGCTCATCTCGGCGTTGGTCTGCATCGACTGCCGGGTGAGGCCCTGCAGGGTGCGACCGACCCGGCGGGCCGGGATGAGGAAGACCGGCAGCATCAGCAGCGACGCGAGGGTGATCTGCCAGGACAACGCGAACATCGCGGCAGCCACGAAGACGAGGCTGACGACATTGGAGACGACGCCGGACAGAGTCGAGGTGAACGCCTGCTGCGCCCCGATGACGTCGTTGTTGAGCCGTGAGATCAGCGCTCCCGTCTGGGTGCGCGTGAAGAACGCGAGCGGCATGCGCTGCACGTGACCGAAGACCTCGGTCCGCATGTCGTAGATCAGGCCCTCGCCGATGCGCGCGGAGAACCAGCGCATCACCAGGCCGATGAGGGAGTCGACGACGGCGATGACGGCGACGAGCAGTGACAAGCGGATGACGAGGGACCGGTCGCCGTTCGCCACCCCGTTGTCGATGATCGAGCGGAACAGCAACGGGGCCGCCACCACCAGCATGGCGTCGACGACGACGAGGACCAGGAAGGTGGCGATCGAGCGCCAGTAGGGCCGCGCGTAGCCGGAGACCCGGCGAACCGTGCCGGGCGGGAGCTGCTTGTCCGTGACCGAGGGGTCCCGGCGGAAGGAGTGCAGCGTCGCCCACGGGTGGCCGGAACTCACCAGTTCATCTCCTCCTCGCGGCCCCGGTGGGCCAGTTGCCCACAACGCCGGGGCGCGAGCCGGTGTTCCCGGCGACGTCAGGGACCGCTCAGTCAGGACCGGCCTCGGTCAGGGACCGGCTCCCCCGCCGACCGGCTACCGGCTACTTCTTCGACCGGCTGCGCGTGGCGCCGCCGCGTCCTCGAAGCGTCGCCCCGGACTCGCTCAGGATCCGGTGCACGAAGCCGTACGAGCGTCCCGTCTCCGCGGCGAGCTCACGGATGCTGGCGCCGGACTCATAGCGCTTGCGCAGGTCGGCCGCAAGCTTGGTGCGATCGCCGCCCGTCACCCTGCGGCCCTTGGTCAGGTCGGCCACGATGCCTCCTCCTCACAGCCTCTCGAGACGCCGACGGCGGCCCTCTCCGTCCATGATCACCCTACTCGCCAGGCGTCGCTAGTCACTCCGCTCAGGCGAGAGCGACCAGGTCGGTGTAGTCGGCGCTCCAGTGGTCCTCCACTCCGTCCGGAAGGAGCAGCACGCGCTCCGGCTGGAGCGCCTCGACGGCCCCCTCGTCGTGGGTGACGAGGACCACGGCACCGGAGTACGAGCGCAGCGCGTGCAGGACCTCCTCGCGGCTGGCGGGATCCAGGTTGTTGGTCGGTTCGTCCAGGAGCAGCACGTTGGCGCTGGAGACCACGAGCATGGCCAGGGCGAGCCGGGTCTTCTCCCCGCCCGAGAGCACTCCAGCGGGCTTGTCGACGTCGTCGCCGGAGAACAGGAAGGACCCGAGGACCCGTCGTGCCTCCAGCGCGGACAGCTCAGGCGCCGCGGAGAGCATGTTCTCCAGCACGCTACGGGCGGTATCGAGGGTCTCGTGCTCCTGCGCGTAGTAGCCGAGCCGCAGTCCGTGGCCCGGCTCGACCTCCCCCGTGTCCGCCGGTTCCAGCCCGGACAGCAGCCGAAGCAGCGTCGTCTTGCCGGCCCCGTTGAGGCCGAGGACGACGACGCGCGACCCCCGGTCGACGGCCAGGTCCACGTCCGTGAAGATCTCGAGGGAACCGTAGGACTTCGACAGGCCGGTGGCGCGCAGCGGCGTACGCCCGCAGGGGGCGGGCGACGGGAAGCGCAGCTTCGCCACCCGGTCCGCTCGCCGGACCTCCGCGAGGCCGCCGAGGAGTCGCTCGGCCCGGCGCTCCATGTTCTGCGCCGCCTTGGCCTTGGTCGCCTTCGCCCGCATGCGGTCGGCCTGCGCCTTGAGCTGGGCGGCCTGCTTCTCGGCGTTGCTCCGCTCCCTGCGGCGGCGTCGCTCGTCGGTCTCGCGCTGCTCGAGGTAGGCGGTCCAGCCCACGTTGTAGACGTCCAGCTCGGCCCGGTTGGCATCGAGGTGGAACACTCGGTTGACCGTCGCCTCGACGATCGCGACGTCGTGGGAGATCACCACGATCCCGCCCTTGTGGCCGCGGAGGAACTCGCGCAGCCACGCGATGGAGTCCGCGTCGAGATGGTTGGTCGGCTCGTCGAGCAGCAGGGTCTCGGCGCCGCTGAAGAGGATCCGCGCGAGCTCGACCCTCCGGCGCTGACCGCCCGACAGCGTGCCCAGGCGCTGCTCCAGCACCCGTTCCGGGAGGCCGACACTCGCGGCGATGGACGCCGCCTCCGCCTCGGCGGCGTACCCGCCGCGGGTGGTGAACTCCTCCTGCAGGCGGGCGTAGCGGCGCATGGCCTGGTCGCGGGTCGCCTCGTCGGCACTCGCCATCCGCCCCTCGGCGTCGCGCAGCTGGCGGGTCACCAGGTCGAGGTCGCGAGCGCCGAGGATCCGGTCCCTCGCGAGCACCTCGAGGTCCCCGGTCCGGGGGTCCTGCGGCAGATAGCCCACCTCCCCGGAGCGGGTCACGGTCCCGGCGGCCGGCTGAGTCTCACCCGCCAGGGCCCGCATGAGCGTGGTCTTGCCGGCTCCGTTGCGCCCGACCAGGCCGACGCGGTCGCCTGGTGCGACCCGAAAGCTCGCCTGCTCCAGCAGGATGCGGGCCCCGGCGCGCAGCTCGACCCCGACGGCGGTGATCACGGGGCGACCTTCGCGGGTGAGAGGGGTGAAGGGGGGTGGGCGCGGTTCGGCACGCCCAGTGTAGGCCGGGCGGTCAGCCGCTCAGACGTTGAAGCCGAGGGCGCGCAGCTGTTCGCGGCCCTCGTCGGTGATCTTGTCGGGTCCCCACGGCGGCATCCAGACCCAGTTGATACGCACCCCGTCCACGAGCCCGTCCAGCGCGGCGCTGGTCTGGTCCTCGATGACGTCGGTGAGCGGGCACGCCGCGGACGTCAGGGTCATGTCCAGCACGGCGACGTTGTTCTGGTCGATGGTGATCCCATAGACGAGGCCCAGGTCGACGACGTTGATGCCGAGCTCGGGATCGACGACGTCGCGCATCGCCTCCGTGACGTCCTCGACGGTGCTCGCACCGGTGCCCGCGGTCATGACAGTGCCTCCCGTCCAGCGGCGCGCAGCGCCGCGTCCCTGAACGCCATCCAGCCGAGCAGCGCACACTTGACGCGCGCGGGGAACTTCGCAACGCCGGAGAAGGCGACGGCGTCGTCCAGCCGGTCCTCGTCCGCCGCGACCGTGCCGTGCATGAGCCCGAGGAACTCCTCCTGGACGGCGAGGGCGTCCTCGAGCTGGCGCCCCCGGAGCAGCTCACTCATCACCGACTCGCTCGCCTGGCTGATCGAGCAGCCCTCGCCCTCGTAGGAGACGTCCTCGACCACCCCGTCGGCCAGTCGTACCCGGACCGTCACCTCATCGCCGCAGGTGGGGTTCACGTGGTGCGCCTCGGCGTCGTATGGCTCCCGCAGCCCACGGTGTCGGGGGTGGCGGTAGTGGTCGAGGATGATCTCCTGGTACATCGCCTCGAGGCTCACGGGGCGACCCCGAAGAAGCGCTGGGCGGCCCGGACCCCGTCGGCCAGCGCCACGACCTCCTCCGCCGTCGTGTAGAGGTAGAACGTCGCGCGGGTCGTGGCGGCGATGCCGAAGCGGCGCATCAGCGGCCACGCGCAGTGGTGCCCGACGCGGACCTCGACGCCGAGGGAGTCCAGCACCTGCCCGACGTCGTGCGGGTGGATGCCATCGACGGTGAAGGACACCGCTCCCCCACGGTCGACGGTGTCGGTAGGGCCCACGACGCGGACACCGGGGATCTCGGCCAGGAGCGCGAGGGCCAGCTCGGTGAGCGCGTGCTCGTGCGCGGCCACCGCATCCATGCCGACGACTGCGAGGTAGTCCGCGGCCGCGCCCAGCCCGATCGCCTGAGCGATGTTGGGGACGCCGGCCTCGAAGCGCTGCGGCGGGTCGGCGTACGTGGTCCCCTCCATGGTGACCACCTTGATCATCGACCCACCGGTGAGGAACGGCGGGAGCACGCGCAGCAGCTCGGAGCGCCCCCACAGCACGCCGACCCCGGTCGGGCCGAGCATCTTGTGCCCGGAGAACACCAGGAAGTCGGCCCCGGTCGAGCCTACGTCCACCGCCTGGTGCGGCACCGACTGGCAGGCGTCGAGCACCACGAGCGCGCCGACGTCGTGCGCACGCCGGGTGAGCGCGGCCAACGGGTTCACCGTGCCGAGCACGTTCGACTGGTGGGTGAGCGCGACCACCTTGGTCCGCTCGGTGACGACCCCGTCGAGGTCGGAGAGGTCGAGGCGGCCCTCGTCGGTGACGCCGAACCAGCGCAGGGTGGCGCCGGTCCTGCGGCAGAGCTCCTGCCACGGGACCAGGTTGGCGTGGTGCTCCATCTCGGTCACGACGACCTCGTCCCCGGGACCGACCCGGAACCGGGCCGCCTCGTCGCCGGCGGTGGCGGCGTTGCTCATGGCATAGGCGAGCAGGTTGATGCCCTCGGTGGCGTTCTTGGTGAACACCACCTCCTCGGGTCGGGCACCGATGAAGGCCGCGATGCGCGAGCGCGCCGACTCGTAGAGGTCGGTCGCCTCCTCGGCCAGCTGGTGGGCGCCACGGTGCACGGCGGCGTTGTGCCGGGTGTAGTAGTCCCGCTCGGCATCCAGGACCTGGACGGGCTTCTGCGACGTCGCCCCGGAGTCGAGGTAGACCAGCCGGTGCCCGTCGCGCACGGTGCGGGACAGGATCGGGAAGTCGGCCCGGATCCGCTCGACGTCGAGCGGCGAGGCCAGGGTGAGGGCGCCGGTCGTCACGATGCGGTCGCCGCGTACCGCTCGTAGCCCTCGGTCTCCAGCCGCTCCGCGAGCTCGGGACCGCCCTCCTCGACGATGCGACCGTCCACGAACACGTGCACGTGGTCTGGGCGCACGTAGCGCAGGATCCGCGTGTAGTGCGTGATGAGCAGGGTGCCCACCTCGCCGGTCGCGCGCACGCGGTTGATGCCCTCGGACACGATGCGCAGCGCGTCCACGTCGAGTCCCGAGTCGGTCTCGTCGAGGATCGCGATCGCCGGCCGGAGCAGCTCCAGCTGCAGGATCTCGTGCCGCTTCTTCTCCCCGCCCGAGAAGCCCTCGTTGACGTTGCGCTCGGCGAAAGCGGGGTCCATGGCCAGCGCGTCCATCGCGCTGCGGACCTCCTTGACCCAGGTCCGCAGCTTGGGGGGCTCCCCGCGGATCGCGGTCGCGGCCGTGCGCAGGAAGTTGGAGACCGTGACGCCCGGGACCTCGACGGGGTACTGCATCGCGAGGAAGATGCCAGCCCGGGCGCGCTCGTCGACCCTCATCGCCAGGACGTCGGCGCCGTCCAGGGTCACGCTGCCCGAGGTCACCGTGTACTTCGGGTGCCCGGCCAGGGAGTACGCGAGGGTCGACTTGCCCGACCCGTTGGGTCCCATGATGGCGTGCGTCTCACCGGCACGGACGGTGAGGTCGACGCCCCGGAGGATCTCCCGCGGCTCGGCGTCCGCGGTCACGGAGACGTGGAGGTCGCGGATCTCGAGGGTGGCCATGGGTGCTCAGCTCCTGACGGTCGGGAGGTCGATGAGGACGTCGCCGCCCTCGACGGTGACGGGATAGACGGCGACGGGGGCTACCGCAGGTGGCCCGGAGGGACGTCCGGTCGCCAGGTCGAAGCGGGAGCCGTGCAGCCAGCACTCGATCGTCTCGCCGTCGACGTCACCGTCGGAGAGGCTGACCTCGGCGTGGGTGCACACGTCGTCCACGGCGTGCACGGCAGCCGCGGTCCGGACGAGGCAGAGCGAGGCGTCCCCGAGGTCGACCCGGATCGCGGTGCCGACCGGCAGGTCGTCGAGCGCGCACGCACGTACTTGCATCAGGACCTCACCTGCTCCAGCTCGGCGTCGATCGCCCGCATCAGCCGCTCCTGCACGTCGGGGACGCCGATGTGCTGCAGCAGGTCGGCGAAGAAGCCTCGGACCACCAGCCGCCGGGCCTCGTCCTCGGGGATGCCCCGCGCCTGCAGGTAGAACAGCTGCTCGTCGTCGAATCGTCCCGTCGCGCTCGCATGTCCGGCGCGCACGATCTCGCCGGTCTCGATCTCGAGGTTCGGGACGGAGTCGGCCCTGGCTCCGTCGGTGAGCAGCAGGTTGCGGTTCAGCTCGTAGGTGTCGGTCCCGACGGCGTCGGCTCGGATGAGGACGTCGCCGACCCACACCGCGCGAGCCCCCGCTCCTTGCAGAGCGCCCTTGAACACCACGTTGCTGCGGCAGTGCGGGAGCGCATGGTCGATGAAGGAGCGGTGCTCGAGGTGCTGGCCGGCGTCGGCGAAGTAGAGCCCGTAGAGGTCGGCGGACCCGCCGGGGCCGGAGTAGCCGACGGTCTCGACGAGCCGGACGGACTCACCGCCGAAGGTGACGGTGAAGGTGCGCAGCCGCGCGTCCCGGCCGACCAACGCGGCGATGTGGCCGGTGTGCACCGCGTCGTCGTCCCACAGCTGGAGGAACGCGACGTCGAGCACCGCTCGGTCGCCCAGGCGGACGGATACGAGCTCGGAGTACGTGGCGCTGCCGGTCCGCTCGAACACCACGACCGCACGTGAGCCCGCGCCGGCCTCGACGAGCAGATGTCCCCGGACGTCGCCGCCGGCCCCGTGGGCGCGCAACACGATCGGTTCGTCGACCTCGACGCCGTCGCCGATGCGCAGCGCCGTCGCCCCTCCGGACAGCGCGACGGCCAGGGCGGCCGCGCGGTCGACGGGGGGCTCGACGGTCCGCGCCCGCGCCTGCGCCGGCTCGAGCTCGACGAGCTCGACGCCCGGCGGCAGCGGGGTCGTCGACCACTCGAGATGGCCGTCGGCCGGGGCGTCGGCGAGGACGGTCCGCAGCCGACGCAGCGGGGTGAACCGCCACTCCTCCTCGCGCCCGGTCGGCATCGGGTGGTCCTCGAGGGCGAAGGAACGGCTGAGGGAGCCGCGGTCGAGGACGGGCAGGTGCGACACGCCCATGGTCAGCCCACGGCCCCTTCCATCTGGAGCTCGATCAGCCGGTTCAGCTCGAGGGCGTACTCCATCGGCAGCTCCCGCGCGATCGGCTCGATGAAGCCGCGCACGATCATCGCCATGGCCTCCTCCTCGGACAGGCCGCGGCTCATCAGGTAGAACAGCTGCTCCTCGCTGACCCTGGACACCGTCGCCTCGTGCCCCATCGAGACGTCGTCCTCGCGGACGTCGACGTAGGGATAGGTGTCCGAGCGGCTGACGTCGTCGACCAGCAGCGCGTCGCAGCGCACGGTGGACCGCGAGCGGGTCGCCCCCTTCTGGACCTGGACCAGGCCGCGATAGGACGTACGTCCTCCGCCGCGGGCCACCGACTTCGACACGATCGCCGAGGACGTGTCCGGCGCGCAGTGCACCATCTTCGAGCCGGCGTCCTGGTGCTGCCCCTCCCCCGCGAACGCGATCGACAGCGTCTCGCCCTTGGCGTGCGGGCCCATGAGGAAGACCGCCGGGTACTTCATGGTGACCTTGGACCCGAGGTTGCCGTCGATCCACTCCATCGTCGCGCCCTCGGCCGCGGTCGCCCGCTTGGTCACGAGGTTGTAGACGTTGGTGGACCAGTTCTGGATCGTGGTGTAGCGGACACGGGCGTTGCGCTTGACCACGATCTCGACGACCGCGGAGTGCAGCGAGTCCGACGAGTAGATCGGTGCAGTACACCCCTCAACGTAGTGCACGTAGGAGTCCTCGTCGGCGATGATCAGCGTCCGTTCGAACTGGCCCATGTTCTCGGTGTTGATCCGGAAGTAGGCCTGCAGCGGGATCTCGACGTGGACGCCCTTGGGCACGTAGATGAACGAGCCGCCGGACCACACCGCGGTGTTCAACGCCGAGAACTTGTTGTCCCCGGCGGGGATCACTGACGCGAAGTACTCGCGGAAGAGGTCGTCGTGCTCCTTCAGCCCGGTGTCGGTATCGAGGAAGATGACGCCCTGCTGCTCGAGGTCCTCGCGGATCTGGTGGTAGACGACCTCGCTGTTGTGCACCACCATCCCGTCCGCGACGAAATTGTGCGGTCCGTCCACCTCGATGTCGTAGACCGGAACGATGTCGTAGGGCTCGACTGAGATGACCTGTTCGAAACCGATCCACTCATCTGTGTGGTTGCGCAGATTCACCCCACCCGAGCTCTGCGAGTGTGGGAAGGACCTGGCGACACCCAGATTCGCGAGGCGCTTGGGGTTACGTAGTCCCAGCCTCGTGACATCGCCACCGATGCGGATACGGAATGCGCCACCCAAGCGAGAGGGGTCGTGCCTGTACGCCTGCGCGAACCCCCACGGCCCGCCTGCGCGCAGCCCCGACAGCTCAGCGAGCTCGATGGCCTGTTCGATCAGGGGGGAACTCACACACGTGAGCACCACGCTGTGCGTTGCTGGATGCACGTAGCCATCGGCATCGATCCATCCGCCCAGAAAGGCAAGTCGCTGCTCCTCAGGCAGTCCGAAGACCCAGTCCGGCACTCGCTTGGTCTTCGAGGTGCCCGCGAAGCCGAGGTCCCACAGCCAAGAGACAAGTGCTTTCGAGTTGATGACGACACGCACATCGTCTGCCTCGATGGTTCGCAGGCCGAACTGCTCAGCGACGACTCGCGCGATCTCGGCGCGCACCGCGCCATCGGTAGCCGGGATGGCGAACTGAACCCGATGGGTCTTGCCGGAGTCCTGCAGGTTGCCATCGCCGAGGAACAGGCCCAGCAACCACATGAGATCGGCGTTCGTGCTCGCCGGGCCGTGAACCGGGCTCTCGAGGTGGTGTGGTCCAGCGTGCAACGAAGGCAGCGCGTAGGGCTCCCCGAACGTGGGGAGTTTGCAAGGAACGGCAACGAAGTCGCCTGGCTTGAGTTCACCGACAGTGATCCATTGCCGGACCCAGCGCGCGCGACGACTGGACGGAGCACGCTCGTCGCGCAAGGCGAGCATCGGATGATTGTCCGTCGCCCGGAACTTCATCCGACGTCGAGGACTGACTGTCACCTCGTAGGTCTGGCGAGTGCCCGTTTCCGCAGCTGACTTGACCGGCGCAACCACGAACCTGCCCGCAGCCTCGTCGTAGGAGAACACCCGGTCGCCGGGCTCGATCTCCTTGATCATGATCTGCCCACGATTCGCGGTCCAGACCTTGGTGCGGCCCTCACAACATTCGTATTGAGCGGCCACGCCGGCGACGAGGCGCTGCTTCTCGGCCTCGGGGATGCCCAGACGGTCGTAGGTGTTCTTGATGTCCGGGGGCAGCTCCTCCCAGGAGGCGGCCTGCTTCTCGGTCGAGCGTACGAAGTACTTGATGTTGTCGAAGTCGATGGCGGACAGGTCGGCGCCCCACGTCGGCATCGGCTTCTTCTCGAACAGGCGCAGACCCTTGAGGCGCATGTCGAGCATCCACTGGGGCTCGCCCTTGAGCGCTGAGATCTCGCGGACGACCTCCTCCGAGAGCCCGCGGCGCGCGAGGGCGCCCGCCACGTCGGGGTCGGCCCAGCCGTACTCGTAGCGGCCCAGTCCCTCGAGCTGATCGTGGGTGGAGGTCATCGGGCGGTCCTCTCCGGGGTCCGGGTGACGCGGGGTATCGAGGTGGTGCAGACGTGGTCGCCGTGGGCGATGGTCGCGAGGCGCTGGACGTGGCTGCCGACGAGCTCGGCGAAGGCCTCGGTCTCGGCCTCGCACAGCTGCGGGAAGGCCGCGGCGACGTGCGCGACGGGGCAGCGGTGCTGGCAGATCTGGAAGCCGCCGGCGGTGGGGGCAGCGGAGGCGGCGTAGCCCTCGGCGGTCAGTGCCTGGGCCAGCGCTTCCGCCCGGTGCTCGGGGGCCGCCGCGGCGACGGCCGGCCGTACGCGTTCGGCGAGGGCGGCGACCCGGTGGCGGGCGAAGTCGAGCACGGCCTCGTCCCCGAGCGCCCGCTGCAGGGTGCGCAGGGCGTCGAGCGCGAGATCGTCGTAGTCCTGCCCGAAGCTGTCCCGCCCGGCCTCCGTCAGCGTGAAGACCCGCGCGGGCCGTCCGCGCCCGCGACGGCCCACTGGCCCGTACGGCGGCCGTTCGCGGGCCTCCACGAGGCCGTCGGCGCACAGCAGGTCCAGGTGGCGGCGAACGGCGGCGCTGGTCAGGCCCAGCCGGGCGGCCAGCCCGGCCGCCGTGGCGGGCCCGTCGGCGAGCAGCGAGCGCACGACGTGCTCGCGCGTGCCGGCGGCGTCGACAACGCGCCTGCCAGCGACCCGGTCACCCGCGAATTTCACAACAGCATTGTGTCCTAATCCACCGACAGCCGCCAGCTGGGGGGTGCATCCGCGGCCCGGGGACGAGGCGAAGAACAGATGTGTCGACGGCAGTGGTGGGCTCGCGCAGCGCGCTCGCGGCGTCTAGCGTCGTGACCGTGCTCGACGACAGCGAGGTGGCCGCCGGCTTCGGTTCCGGGGACGAGACCTGCCTGCGCGAGGCCTACCTCCGCTGGTCGCCCCTGGTGCACACGGTGGCCCTGCGCTCCCTCGGGGTCGCCGCCGACGCCGAGGACGTGACGCAGACGGTGTTCGTGCGCGCCTGGCAGAGCCGGGAACGGTTCCGGCCGGAGGAGGGCAGCCTCGCGGGCTGGCTGCTCGGCATCACCCGCCACGTGGTGGCCGACCGCTGGGCGGCCCGGGCCCGGGAGGCGCGGCTGCACGAGGCGGCGTCCGCCCAGCTGGGACCGCCGGTGATCGAGGCGCCGGTCGACGGGATCGCCGACCGGGTCCTGGTCGCCGACGAGCTCGCCCGGCTGGGCCAGCCGCAGCGGCGCATCCTGGAGCTGGCCTTCCTCGAAGACCTGACCCACACCCAGATCGCCAGTGTCCTCAACCTGCCGCTGGGTACCGTGAAGAGCCACATCCGCCGCTCTCTGGACCGGCTGCGCACGCGTTTGGAGGTGGACGGTGCCGCACTGTGACGCGGAGACCCTCGCCCTCCGCGCGATCGGTGAGACGGTCCCGGCGGACGACGAGGCGCACCTGCTCGCCTGTCCCGCCTGCCAGAGCGCCCTGGACCAGTTGCAGGCCGTCGTGACGACCGCGCGCGCGGCCGCCGCCGAGCCAACCCTCGTCGCCCCGCCGGACACGGTGTGGCACTCCATCGCCGACCGGCTCGACCTCCTCGACCGCTCCGCCCCGACCGCCGCGGGCGCGGCCGCACCGACGCCAATCAGCGTCGCGCGGAGCCGGCGCCGCCCCTCGGTGGTGGTGGGCCTGGTGGCCGCGGCCGCCGTACTCGTGGGTCTCGTGGTCGGCGCCGGGACCGTGAGCGCCGTCCACCACGCCCACGGTGGCGAGGTCCTCGCGCAGACCGCACTCGAACCCGTCGCGACCGGTGACGCCCACGGGCTGGCCACGCTGCGCAGCACGCACGGCGGCGACGTGCTGGACGTCGACCTGCGCGGACTGCCCGCTCCGGACGGCTACTACGAGGTGTGGCTGATGAACGCGCAGACCGGTGGAGCGGTCTCCCTCGGCTCGCTCGACGCGTCGCGCCAGAACACCTTCGACGTGCCCTCGGGACTGGACCTGGCGGCCTTCCCGTACGTCGACGTCTCGCTTGAGCCCTTCGACGGCAACCCGGCGCACAGCGCCGACAGCGTGGCCCGCGGGCGCATCGGCCCCTGACGACGCCTCGGGGCCGGGTCCGACGCGTGGATCGCGCCGGGGACCGACCACCTACGCTGGCTGTCCGTGGTGCTCGCTCCCGTCCGGACCCCGACCCGCTCGGCGGGATCGGCGCTGGAGCGGCGCACGTACACGGCGCTGGTGCTCGCGCAGTGCCTGATCGTCTTCACCGGCGGGCTGGTCCGGCTGACCGGGTCCGGGCTCGGGTGCCCCACCTGGCCGGACTGCGTGCACGGCTCCCTGACACCGGTACGCCACCAGGCCCAGGGCATCCACTCCGCGGTCGAGTTCGGCAACCGGCTGCTCACCTTCGTCCTCCTGATCGTCGTCGTCGCCTCGGTCGTCGTGGCCATGCGCCGGCGCCCCCGGCGCGCCCCCCTGGTCTGGCTCGCCTGGGGCGGTGTCCTCGGCGTGCTGGCCCAGGCGGTCCTCGGCGGGATCACCGTGCGGACCCACCTGAACCCGCTCTCCGTGGCGGCGCACTTCCTGCTCTCCATGGCCCTCATCGCGGTCGCGGTCGCCCTGCAGCAGCGCGCCCAGGACGGCGGGGACGACCCGCCGCGGGCCGCCGTACGGCGCGAACTGCTCGTCGCGGGGCGCGCGCTGGTCCCGCTCGCCGCCGCGGTGCTGGCCGTCGGCACCCTGGTGACCGGGAGCGGGCCGCACGCCGGGGACGAGCACACCCACCGGCTGCACCTCGACCCGCGGACCCTCGCCTGGCTGCACGCGGACCTGGTCATGCTCCTCGTCGGGCTCACGGTCGCGACCTGGCTCGGTCTGCGGGTCACCGACGCCCCCTGGCGCGCCCAGCGGCGGTTGCTCGTCCTCCTGGGCGTGATCGCCGCCCAGGGCGCCATCGGCTACACCCAGTACTTCACGGGGGTGCCGGCCTGGCTGGTCGCGCTGCACATCGCCGGGGCCTGCGCGGTGTGGGTCGCGACGCTGCGCGTGCCGTACGTGCTGCGCACGCGCGGTCCCTCCGCGGCCGCCTCAGGCGCCTGACGCGCCGAGCCGGTCGAGCACGACGTCGACCAGGCGGTCGGCGCTGCCCTCGGCGAGGAAGAGGAACAGCAGCGGCTCGGTGAGCTCCAGCTCCATGAGGCGCAGCTCGCCGCTGGCGTCACGCACGAGGTCGACCCGGGCCCAGGCGCACCGGCTCTCCAGCGGCTCGGCGGCGAGGACCCGGCGCACGGCGGCCGCCAGCTCGGCGGTCAGCCGGCCCAGCCCCCTCGCGTCACCGGTGCCGCCCTCGGTCAGCGCGGGCACCTTGGTGATCACGTGGCTGGGCTCCCCGCCCAGGACGATCACCGAGTACTCCCCCTCGGAGTCCACCGCGTGCTGATAGGGCTGGACCATCGCGACCCGCCCGTTCGCCAGCAGCGTCGCGACATGACCGGCAGCCAGCCCCGGGTCCTCCGTGCGCAGCGTGTCCCTCGCGCCCGCGGAGACGGCCGGCTTGACGACGAGGTCCGGCCCGACGGCGGCGAGATCTCCCGGCTCGGGCGGGGTCTCCCCGGGGGCGTACCACCAGGTGGGGACGACAGGTACCCCAGCCGCCTCCAGATCGCGCAGGTAGGTCTTGTCGGTGTTGCGCTCGACCACCTCGACCGGGTTGAGCAACCGGGTCTGGCGGGCGACGGCGCGGGCCCACGCCAGGAAGTCCGGATAGCGCAGCGGGTAGTCCCACGTGCTGCGCACGAGGACCGCGGGGTAGGCCGACCACGGGGCCTGGGCGTCGTCCCACGCGAAGGCGTCCAGCTGGATCCCTCGCCGAGCGAAGGCGTCCGTCACGAGCGGGAGGTCGTAGTCGGTGTCCGGCCGACCCGGGTCCTCCACGTAGGTGGCATAGGCGATGCGGTCCAGCCGATCGCTGCGGGGCGAGGTCACAGGTGCAGCAGCGGGTCCAGCGCGACGGCGAGGAACAGGACCGCGAGATAGGTGATCGACCCGTGGAACAACCGCATCGGCCGCGGGTCGGCGTCCCCGCGGGCCACGCGGGCGCGCAGCCCGTACGCCTCGAGGAGGAACGCGCCGCCGGCCAGCCCGGCGACGCTCGGGTAGAACCACGACGTGTGCGCGACCGGCCACAGCAGCAGTGACATGCCCACCATGGCCCACGAGTACGCGACGATCTGTCCGGCGACCTGCCCGGCGCTGCGCACGACGGGCAGCATCGGCACCCCCGCGCTCGCGTAGTCGCGACGGAACTTCAGCGACAGCGGCCAGTAGTGCGGCGGGGTCCACAGGAACACCACGCCGAAGAGGACCCACGGCGCCAGCGCGAGGGAGTCCGTGACCGCTGCCCATCCGACGAGCACCGGCATGCAGCCGGCCGCCCCGCCCCACACGATGTTCTGCGGTGTCCTGCGCTTGAGCCACATCGTGTAGACGAGCACGTAGAAGGCGATCGCCGCGCCGGCCAGCACGGCCGAGAGCGTGTTCACCGCCAGGGCCAGCCACGCGAACGACGCGGCCCCGAGCACCAGGCCGAACAGGAGCGCCGACCGGACGGAGACCGCGCCGGTGGCGAGCGGCCGCCGCTGCGTGCGGTGCATCAGACGGTCGATGTCCCGGTCGTAGACGCAGTTGAGGACGTTGGCGCTGGCGGCGGCCAGGCTGCCGCCGACCAGGGTGGCGAGCACCAGTGACGCCGGCGGCAGACCGCCCGCCGCGAGGATCATGGTCGGGACGGTCGTGACGAGCAGCAGCTCGATGATGCGCGGCTTCGTGAGCGCGACGTACGTCGCGAGCGTGCCGCCGAGACTCCGCCCGCGCTCCACCCGCAGGGTGGACGAACGGTGGTCGATCGCGGTCACACGCACCTCGCGGCTCGGGTCTGCCGCAGGTCCGGCGGCACCGGCACTCTATCGCTAGGCTCCACAGGGCCAGTGATCCTCCGAGGGGAGCACACGACGTGGGCGCAGCGGGCGGCACTCTGGAGTGGACGGACCTCGACAGGAGGGCCGTCGACACGGTTCGCGTCCTCGCCATGGACGCCGTCCAGAAGGTCGGCAACGGCCACCCGGGAACTGCGATGAGCCTCGCCCCGGCGACGTACCTGCTGTGGCAGCGCATCATGCGCCACGACCCCAGCGACCCGACCTGGCTCGGCCGGGACCGCTTCGTCCTGTCCTGCGGCCACTCCAGCCTGACGCTGTACATCCAGCTGTACTTCTCGGGCTACGGCCTGGAGCTCTCGGACCTCCAGGCGCTGCGCACGTGGGGGTCGCTGACGCCCGGCCACCCCGAGTACGGCCACACCGCCGGCGTCGAGACCACGACCGGCCCCCTGGGTCAGGGCATCGGCAACGCGGTCGGCATGGCGATGGCGGCTCGCCGCGAGCGCGGTCTGCTCGACCCGGACGCCGCGCCGGGCGAGAGTCCCTTCGACCACATGGTGTGGTGCTTCGCCTCCGACGGGGACATCGAGGAGGGGATCAGCAACGAGGCCTCCTCCATCGCCGCCGTCCAGCGGCTGGGCAACCTCTGCCTGCTCTACGACGACAACCACATCTCCATCGAGGACGACACCTCGATCGCGCTCAGCGAGGACGTGGCCGGCCGCTACGAGGCGCTGGGCTGGCACGTGCAGCGGGTGGACTGGCTGGGCGCCGACGAGCGCTACCACGAGAACGTCCAGGCGCTCGCGGACGCCTTCGACGAGGCGCGGCGGGTCACCGACCGGCCGTCGTTCATCAAGCTGCGCACGATCATCGCCTGGCCGGCGCCGAGCGCGCAGAACACCGGGAAGTCGCACGGCAGCGCCCTCGGCGAGAAGGAGGTCGCGGCGACCAAGCAGGTGCTCGGGTTCGACCCGACCCAGAACTTCGAGGTCACCGGCGACGTGCTGGCCCACGTGCGCCAGGTCCGCGACCGCGGTATCGCGGCGCACCAGGAGTGGCAACGTGGCTTCGACGCCTGGGCGGCACGCGACCCCGAGGGCGCCGCGCTGCTGGAGCGGCTGCGCTCGCGGAGCCTTCCGCAGGGCTGGGAGGCCTCGCTTCCCACCTTCCCTGCGGACCCCAAGGGGATGGCGACCCGCAAGGCCTCCGGCGACGTGCTCACCGCGATCGCACCGGTGCTGCCGGAGCTGTGGGGCGGGTCCGCCGACCTGGCCGAGTCGAACAACACCACGCCCGAGGGCGAGCCGTCCTTCCTTCCCGAGGACCGGCAGTCCAAGGCCTTCCCCGGCGGGCCGTACGGCCGGGTCCTCCACTTCGGGATCCGCGAGCACGCGATGGGCTCGATCCTCAACGGGATCGCGCTGCACGGGCTGACGCGCCCCTATGGCGGCACGTTCCTGGTCTTCAGCGACTACATGCGCCCGGCGGTACGCCTCGCGGCCCTCATGAAGCTGCCCGTCACCTACGTGTGGACGCACGACTCGATCGGGCTCGGTGAGGACGGCCCGACCCACCAGCCGGTCGAGCACCTCACGGCGCTGCGCGCGATCCCGGGCCTGGACGTGATCCGGCCCGCCGACGCCAACGAGACGGCGATCGCCTGGCGCACCGTGCTCGGCCACACCGACCGGCCCGCGGGCCTGTGCCTGTCCCGGCAGAACCTGCCGGTGCTCGACCGCTCGGTGCTCGGGTCCGCCGAGGGCACCGCCCGGGGGGCGTACGTCCTCGCCGAGGCATCGGGCGCTGCGCCGGCGGTCCTGCTCATCGCGACCGGGTCGGAGGTGCCGCTCGCCCTCGCCGCCCGGGAGCTACTGGAGGCGGACGGGATCGCCACGCGCGTGGTCTCGATGCCGTGCCGGGAGTGGTTCGACGAGCAGGACGAGGCCTACCGGGCGCAGGTGCTGCCGACCGCGGTGCGCGCACGCGTGAGCGTCGAGGCTGGCATCGGGCTCGGCTGGCGGGACTACGTCGGCGAGGCGGGCGAGATCGTCAGCCTCGAGCACTACGGCGCCTCCGCCTCCGCCGCGGTGCTCTTCGAGCAGTTCGGCTTCACCCCGGACCGCGTCGCCGCCGCGGCCCGGACCTCCCTCGCCCGCGCGTCAGGGGCCTGACCACGCCAGCTCCCAGCAGGAGGCACCCGATGTCCGACCCACTCGCCGATCTCACCGCCCAGGGCGTGTCGATCTGGCTCGACGACCTGAGCCGGGAACGCCTGCGCTCGGGCAACCTGGCCGAGCTGGTCGCCCACCGCCACGTCGCGGGCGTGACCACCAACCCGACCATCTTCCAGAAGGCGCTCTCCAACGGCGGCGTCTACGCCGAGCAGGTCGCCGACCTCGCCCGGCGCAAGGTCTCGGTGGACGAAGCCGTACGCGCTCTGACCGCCGCGGACGTCCGCGACGCGTGCGACGTCCTGCGCTCCGTCTACGACCGGACGGGAGGCGTCGACGGCCGCGTGTCGATCGAGGTCGACCCGCGCCTGGCCCACGACACCGAGACCACCATCGCGGAGGCACGCGCCCTCTGGTGGCTGGTGGACCGGCCGAACCTGCTCATCAAGATCCCGGCGACCCGGGAGGGCCTGCCGGCGATCGCCCAGGCGCTCAGCGAGGGCATCAGCGTCAACGTGACACTGATCTTCAGCCTCGACCGGTACGGCGCCGTCATGGACGCCTTCCTCGACGGCGTCGAGCGGGCGCTCGCCGCCGGACGCGACGTGACCCGGCTCGCCTCGGTCGCCTCGTTCTTCGTCAGCCGGGTCGACACCGAGGTGGACGCCCGGCTGGACAAGATCGGCAGCGACGAGGCGAAGGTGAGCCGCGGCCGGGCGGCCATCGACAACGCCCGGCTGGCCTACGAGCTCTACGAGAAGGTCTTCTCCTCCGCGCGCTGGAAGGCGCTGCAGGCCGCGGGCGCCAAGCCGCAGCGACCGCTGTGGGCCTCGACGGGCGTCAAGGACCCGGCCTACGACGACACCCGCTACGTCGTCGACCTGGTCGCGCCCGGCACGGTCAACACCATGCCCGAGGCCACCCTGGACGCCGTCGCCGACCACGGCGTCGTGCGCGGGGACGCCGTACGCGGCACCTACGACCAGGCCCGGGCGTCCTTCGCGGCGCTGGAGGCCATGGGCGTGTCCTACGACGAGGTGACCGCCCTGCTCGAGGTCGAGGGCGTGGAGAAGTTCGAGGCGTCCTGGCAGGAGCTGCTGGACTCGCTGTCGGCGGAGCTGGCCAAGGGCGCCTCGTGAGCAACCCGCTCCGGGACCCGCGAGACCGGCGGCTGCCGCGCATCGCCGGTCCCTGCGGGCTGGTCATCTTCGGTGTCACCGGGGACCTGTCCCGCAAGAAGCTCATGCCCGCGGTGTACGACCTCGCCAACCGCGGTCTGCTGCCGCCGGGCTTCGCCCTCGTGGGCTTCGCGCGCCGCGACTGGGCGGAGGAGGACTTCGCCCAGATCGTGCACGACTCGGTGAAGGAGCACGCGCGGACGCCGTTTCGCGAGGAGGTGTGGCGCCAGCTCGCGGAGGGCGTGCGGTTCGTCGCCGGCGACTTCTCCGACGACGAGGCCTTCGAGAACCTGCGCACCACGATCGAGACGCTGGACGCCGACCGTGGCACCGGCGGCAACCACGCCTTCTACCTGTCGGTGCCCCCGAAGTTCTTCGCCGACGTCGTGGAGCAGCTGAAGAAGCACGGGCTCTCCGAGGGACCCCCCGGCGCCTGGCGCCGGGTCATCATCGAGAAGCCCTTCGGCCACGACCTCGCCAGCGCCCAGGAGCTCAACCAGGTGGTCGGCGAGGTGTTCGACTCCGGTTCGGTCTTCCGGATCGACCACTACCTGGGCAAGGAGACGGTCCAGAACATCCTGGCGCTGCGCTTCGCGAACACCCTCTACGAGCCGATCTGGAACACCAACTACGTCGACCACGTCCAGATCACCATGGCCGAGGACGTCGGGGTCGGCGGCCGGGCCGGCTACTACGACGGGGTCGGAGCCGCGCGCGACGTCATCCAGAACCACCTCCTGCAGCTGCTCGCACTGACCGCGATGGAGGAGCCCGTCTCGTTCTCCGCGAGCGACCTGCGGATCGAGAAGGAGAAGGTGCTCTCCGCGGTGCGGCTCCCGAAGGACCTCGCGGCTCACACCGCCCGCGGCCAGTACGCGGCCGGTTGGCAGGGCGGGGAGCAGGTGCCGGGCTTCCTCGAGGAGGAGGGCATGTCGCCGACCTCCACGACGGAGACGTACGCCGCCGTGCGTCTCGACATCGACACCCGCCGCTGGGCCGGTGTGCCGTTCTACCTGCGAACCGGCAAGCGCCTCGGCCGGCGGGTGACCGAGGTCGCCATCGTCTTCAAGCGAGCGCCGCACCTGCCCTTCGAGGCCACCGCGACCGAGGAGCTCGGACAGAACGCCCTGGTGATCCGGGTGCAGCCCGACGAGGGGGTGTCGCTGCGCTTCGGCTCGAAGGTGCCCGGAGGCGCCATGGAGGTGCGCGACGTGACCATGGACTTCGCCTACGGCGAGTCGTTCCTCGAGTCCTCCCCCGAGGCCTACGAGCGGCTCATCCTCGACGTCCTCATCGGTGAGGCGCCCTTGTTCCCTCGCCACGAGGAGGTCGAGCTGTCCTGGCGCATCCTCGACCCGGTCGAGGAGTTCTGGGCGAGCCAGGGCCAGCCCGAGCAGTACCCGTCGGGCACCTGGGGACCGGAGGGAGCGAACCTCATGCTCGCGCGCGACGGTCGCGTGTGGAGGCGGCCGTGATCCAGGACCTCACCGACACCGTCGCCAGCAAGGTCGCGGCCGCCTTCGTCGAGGCTCGCCACCGGGCCGGGATCCCGGCTATCGGCATGGTGGGCACCCTCGTCATCGTGACCGAGGAGGCCGGCCACTACGACGCCCTGCGAGCCTCGCAGGAGGCCGCCCGCGAGCACCCG
Source organism: Actinomycetes bacterium (assembly GCA_035506535.1). Lineage (NCBI taxonomy): Bacteria > Bacillati > Actinomycetota > Actinomycetes > Actinomycetes bacterium. The sequence continues at coordinate 73,393 of DATJPE010000093.1, forward strand.
GCACGCATCCTGGTGGTCATCCGGCGGCCGGGGAGGGGCAAGCCACGACTGGACGCCGAGGTCCGCTTCCTCGGTGACTCCGGGCCCGGCGAGACAGGCGTCCTGCGGCTGCACGGGGAGCTGGCCGAGCACGCCGAGTCGGTCCTGCTCCCGCTCCTGCTGCCCGATGCCCCAGTCATCGTCTGGTGGCCCGGCGAGGGGCCGGACGCGCCGGTCGAGGACCCGGTCGGCCGCCTGGGCCAGCGCCGGATCACCGACGCCGCCGCGGCGCCGGATCCGTTCCAGGCGCTGCTCGCCCGGCGCGAGGGCTATCACCCGGGGGACACCGACCTGGCCTGGACGCGGCTGACCTCCTGGCGGACCGTGCTGGCCGCCACGCTGGACCTGCCCTTCGACCCGATCACATCGGCGCGGGTCGCGTGCGAGCCGGGCAGCCCGAGCTCCACGCTGCTCGGGGTCTGGCTGAGCCGCACGCTGGGGGTCTTGACCGAGCACGAGGAGAGCGAAGGGCCCGGCATCACCGAGGTCCGCCTGGCGACCACCTCCGGTGACATCGTGCTCTCCCGGCCGGACGGACGGATCGCCCAGCTGTCCCGCCCCGGCCAGCCGGACCGGCTGGTGGCGCTGCACCAGCGCGACACCGTCGAGATCATCTCGGAGGAGATGCGCCGGCTCGATCCCGACGACGTTTACGGCGACGTGCTCGCCGGGGTGGGGCAGGCCGGGTGAACGTACCCGAGATCGTCGTCCACCGAGACGCCGCTCAGCTCGCCGACGCGATCGCCGCCAGGCTGATCACCGGCCTGGTCGAGGTGCAGGCCGCGCAGGCCGGCGCTCACCTGGTCCTGACCGGGGGCAGCATCGGGACGGCGCTGCTGACCGCGGTTCGCGCATCGGCCGCGCGGGACGCGGTCGACTGGACCCGGGTGGACGTCTGGTGGGGGGACGAGCGCTTCGTGCCCGAGGGGCATCCGGACCGCAACGAGGGACAGGCGCGCGCAGCCCTGCTGGACCACGTCCCGGTGCCCGCCGGCCGGGTCCATCCCATCGCCGGGTCTGCCGCCGCCACCACGCCGGAGGAGGCCGCCGACCGATACGCCCGCGAGCTCGCCACGGCCCCGGGCGCGCGCGGCGGGCTGCCCACCTTCGACGTCCTGCTGCTCGGGATCGGCCCGGACGCGCACGTCGCCTCTCTGTTCCCTGAGCAGCCGGCACTGCACGACACCGAGCACACCGTCCTCGCCGTCCATGGGGCGCCGAAGCCGCCCCCGATGAGGGTGACGCTGACCATGCGGGCGATCCGTTCCGCCCGGGAGGTGTGGCTGGTCACCGCGGGAGCGGAGAAGGCGGCCGCCGTACGTCTCGCGCTGGACCCCCACGCCGGGCCCCTGCAGGTGCCGGCGTCGGCGGCGCACGGCCGCCGGCGGACCCTGTTCCTCATCGACGAGGCGGCCGCCGCGGACCTGCCCAAGGGCCTGGAGCGCATCGCCAGCCCCTGACCCCCCTCGCTCCCTCGCTCCCTCCTCCCCCACTTGTGGCGGGATCTCCGTCACTGCGACGCGGTCGAGTGACGGAGATCCCGCCACAGGTCGGGGCAGTGAGAGCAATCCACCGGATGGCCAGGTGCTCCTTGGCGTCCACAGACCCGATGCCCGCCGGTCATTCGCGCCCGGCCGCACCTCATCGTCACCCGCATGCCCATCGCCCCCTTCGTCCCGGACGAGCTGACCCGCGAGCCGTTCCGGGGGTCCCACGCCGTTCGCGCCGGCCTGTTGAGTCGCACCAACCTGGAGAGCCGGGCCTGGACCCGGCTCTTCCGCGACGTCTACGTCCACCGGGGCGTCGAGCTCACCAGCGACGTACGCGTGGCGGCGGCCCGCCTGGCGGCGGGCGAGCAGGTCCTAGCGGGGCGTACGGCTGCGTACGTCCACGGCCTCTGGAGCCCACCACCGAACCAGCTCGTCCCGATCGAGCTGGCGCGGCCCAGGCCGGAGTCCGGCACGGGTCTCGACGGCGCGCGGCGCAGCCGGCGGGTGTGGCCCGTCGATGACGACGACGTGGTCGAGGTCGACGGCATCGCCGTCACCAGTACCCTGCGCACCGCCTTCGACCTGGTGAGAGTCCGCCAGCTCGTCGAGGGAGTGGTCGTCGTCGATGCGTTCGCCCACGGTGGCGCCTTCAGCGTCGAGGAGTTCGCCGCGTACGCCGCTCGCCATGTGCGCTGGCCCGGCGTCCGGCGCGCGAGACTGGCGGCCGCGCACGCGGACGCTCGCGCGCAGTCCCCCGGTGAGACCCGGACCCGCATGGTTGCCGTACTCAGCGGGTTCCCCAGGCCGAAGCTGCAGGTCGAGATCGTGGTGCCCGGCGGGGTGCGCTTCCTCGACCTGCTACTGGTGGGGGTACCGCGGCGGGTGGGGATCGAGTTCGACGGCGGCATGCACCTCGAGGAGGCGAGGCGGCGCGGCGACCTGCGCCGGGAGAACGCGATCTACGTCGAGACGGGCACGCCCCTGCTGCGTTACGACTCGTACTCGCTGGACTTCGAGCGCCACGTCATGGCGCACGAGATGGCGCGAGCCTCCGGCTTCACCGGCCTGCGTGCCCTCAGTGACCGCGATTTCGACCGCGGGCCGCGTGCCCAACGCTGGTAGTCCCCACCACAAACCCCACATGTGGCGGCAGGTACGTCACTCGGGCGTGCCGGAGTGACGCAGAACCCGCCACAAGTCGAAGTGGGAAGTGGGGGGAGGGTGATCGGGGGTCGATCGGATGAACGCCGACCGACCCGCAGGGTCACGCGGGATCGGTCCCGCGGAGCTTGCTCAGCGCCTCGTCGAGGATCGACGCGCCGTCCCGGTCGCTGCGCCGCTCGCGGACATAGGCGAGATGGGTCTTGTAGGGCTCGTTCTTCGGCGGCGCCGGCGGGTTCTCGCGATCGCGCGAGGCGGGGTAGCCGCACTTGGGGCAGTCCCACAGGTCCGGGATCGCGGCGTCGGCGGCGAAGGAGGGACGGGTCTCATGGCCGTTGCCGCACCAGAACGACACGCGGCGGCGCGGCGCCGCCTCCCCGCGCTCGGCCTCACCCATCGGACCGGCACCGACCCGGCTGCCCCGGATCGCGTTGCCGCTCGCCATCAGCTGCTCCCGAACGAGTTCTTGAGGACCAGCCCGAGCGCGATGATCGTCAGGAACCAGACGATGCCGAGCACGATCGTGATCCGGTCGAGGTTGCGCTCCGCGACCGCGGACCCGCCGACCGAGGAGCTCGCGCCGCCGCCGAACATGTCGGAGAGCCCGCCGCCCTTGCCCTTGTGGAGCAGGACGAGGACCACCATGAGGAGGCTCGTGATGATGAGTATCCCGCCCAATACCGTGATCACCGAGTCACCCTTCCTCGCCGTGGCTGTCGATGGTACCCGTAGGTCCTTCCCTGATCGGCGGATCAGGGAGTCCGCGCGACACCGGGTCGCTCAGTCGAGGGGCTGGTCGCGGAAGCGCACGATCCGGACGAAGTCCGCCACGTCGAGGCTCGCGCCCCCGACGAGTGCCCCGTCCACGTCGTCCTCGGCCATGATCCCCGCGATGTTGGCGCCCTTCACCGAGCCGCCGTACAGGATGCGCACCCCGTCGGCCAGACCGCCGGAGTACAGCTCGGCCAGCCGGGTGCGGATCGCCCCGCAGACCTCCTGGGCATCCTTGGGCGTGGCCACCTCGCCGGTACCGATCGCCCACACCGGTTCGTAGGCGACGACCAGGGTCCGCGCGTGCTCGGCCGCCAGTCCGGCGAGCGCGCCGTCGAGCTGGCCGAGGGTGTAGGCGACCTGGTCGCCGGCGCGGCGCACCTCGAGGCCCTCGCCGACGCACAGGATCGGCACCAGGCCGCACCGGTACGCCGCCGCCACCTTGGCGGCGACGAGCGCGTCGTCCTCGTGGTGGTACTGACGCCGTTCGCTGTGCCCGACGACGACGTAGGTGCATCCGAGCTTGGCGAGCATCTCCCCCGAGACCTCGCCGGTGTAGGCGCCCGAGCCGTGCTGGGAGAGGTCCTGCGCGCCGTAGCGCAGCGAGAGCCGGTCGGCGTCGACGAGGGTCTGCACCGAGCGCAGGTCGGTGTAGGGCGGCAGGACGGCGACCTCAGTGCCGGCGAAGTCCTTGTCGGTCAACGAGAAGGCGAGCTTCTGCACGAGGGAGATGGCCTCGAGGTGGTTGAGGTTCATCTTCCAGTTCCCCGCGATGAGCGGGGTACGTCCGCCGGCCATGCTCAGCTGTCCAGGGCCACGAGGCCGGGCAGCTGCTTGCCCTCGAGGAACTCGAGGGAGGCTCCGCCGCCGGTGGAGATGTGGCCGAAGGCCTTCTCCTCGAACCCGAGCAGGCGCACGGCAGCCGCCGAGTCACCACCGCCGACGACGGTCAGGCCGTCGACGCGGGTCAGGGCCTCCGCGAGGGCGCGCGTCCCGGCGGCGAAGGCCGGCATCTCGAAGACACCCATCGGCCCGTTCCAGAAGACGGTGCGCGCGTCTCGCAGCCGCTCGGCGAACAGCTCCCTGCTCGCCGGGCCGACGTCGAGGCCCATCCGGTCGGCGGGGATGGCGTCGGCCGCGACCACCGCGTGCTCGGCGTCGGCGGCGAAGGCCGTCGCGGCGACGATGTCCACCGGCAGCACGATCTCGACCCCCTGGGCCGCCGCGGACTCGAGGACGCCGCGCACCGTGTCGAGCTGGTCGGCCTCGAGCAGGGAGGTGCCGACCTCGTGGCCCTGGGCCGCGAGGAAGGTGTAGGCCATGCCGCCGCCGATGACCAGCCGGTCGACGAAGCCCAGCAGGTTGGCGATGACCCCGAGCTTGTCGGAGACCTTCGCCCCGCCGAGCACCACGACGTAGGGCCGCTCCGGGTCCTGCGTCAGCCGCCGTAGCACCTCGGTCTCGGCCGCCACCAGCCGCCCGGCGACGTGGGGCAGGCGCTGCGGGACGTCGTACACGCTGGCGTGCTTGCGGTGGACCGCACCGAACCCGTCCCCCACGTAGGCGTCGGCGAGGGAGGCCAGCTGGTCGGCGAAGGCGCCACGCTCGGCGTCGTCCTTGCTGGTCTCGCCGGGCTCGAAGCGCAGGTTCTCCAGCAACGCCAGGTCGCAGTTCTCCAGGCCGTCCACGACCGACCGGGCGGACTCCCCCACCGTGTCGGAGGCGAAGGAGACCGGCCGGCCGAGCAGCTCCTCGAGGCGTACGGCCACCGGCGAGAGGGAGTAGCGCGGCTCGGGAGCCCCCTTGGGCCGGCCCAGGTGGGCGCACACGACCACCCGGGCACCGGCGCCGAGCAACGCCTCCAGGGTCGGCAGGCTGGCCCGGATACGGCCGTCGTCGGTGATGGACAGCGAGCCGTCGGCGTCCTGGGCGAGCGGGACGTTGAGATCCGCTCGCACCAGGACCCGGCGACCGGCTACGCCGTCGGCGATCAGGTCGTCGAGGGTACGCATCGGGGCTGCGGCCTCTACAGGGTCGCGCCGACGTAGGTGACCAGGTCGACCAGCCGATTCGAGTAGCCCCACTCGTTGTCGTACCAGCCGAGCACCTTGGCCTGGTTGCCGATGACGTTGGTGAGGCCGGCGTCGACGATGCACGAGGCGGGCGAGGTCACGATGTCGGAGGAGACGATCGGGTCCTCGGTGTACTCCAGGAAGCCCTTGAGCGGGCCCTCGGCGGCCGCCTTGTACGCGGCGTTGATCTCCTCCTTGGACGCCTCGCGGCCCAGGGTGACCGTGAGGTCGGTCGCGGAGCCGGTGGGCACCGGCACCCGCAGGGCGTACCCGTCGAGCTTGCCCTTGAGCTCGGGCAGCACGAGGCCGATCGCCTTGGCGGCGCCGGTGGTCGTGGGGATGATGCTCAGGGCTGCCGCGCGCGCCCGCCGCAGGTCCTTGTGCGGGTAGTCCAGGATCACCTGGTCGTTGGTGTAGGCGTGCACCGTCGTCATCAGCCCGCGCTCGATGCCGAAGCTGTCCTGCAGGACCTTGGCCAGCGGGCCGAGGCAGTTCGTCGTGCACGACGCGTTCGAGATGATCGAGTGCGCCTCGGGGTCGTACTGGGTGTGGTTGACGCCCATGACGACCGTCACGTCCTCGCCCTTGGCGGGCGCGGAGATGATGACCTTCTTGGCGCCGCCGGCGATGTGCGCTCTCGCCTTCTCGGCGTCGGTGAAGAAGCCGGTCGACTCGATCACCACGTCGACGCCGAGGTCCTTCCAGGGCAGCGCCCCGGGGTCGCGCTCGGCGAGCACGGTGACCGACGTGCCGCCGACCTCGATCGCGTCCCCGGCTGCGACGACCGGGCGGTCGAGGCGCCCGAGGATCGAGTCGTACTTCAGCAGGTACGCGAGCGTCTTGGTGTCGGTGAGGTCGTTGACGGCCACGATGTCCAGGTCGGCGCCCTGGGCCAGTGCAGCCCGGTAGAAGTTGCGGCCGATGCGGCCGAAGCCGTTGATTCCCACTCGGACGGTCACAGGGATGCACCCTTCGTCGGCGCCCCGGCGGGGCGCGTTCCAGTTCTGCCAGCAGGTGGGGTCGCTCGACCTTCACCCTATCGAGGCGACTCGCTGGCGCTGACCGCGGCGTCCGCGGTACGGACCGGCAACCGGGATCGGCGAATCAGCCGCTGAGCATCTCCGGGGTCAGCGTCGACTCGGTGTCGGGGATCCCGAGGTCCTCGGCGCGCTTGTCGGCCATCGCGAGCAACCGGCGGATCCGCCCGGCGACGGCGTCCTTGGTCATCGGCGGGTCGGCCAGCGACCCGAGCTCCTCGAGGCTGGCCTGCTTGTGGTCCAGCCGCAGCCGACCCGCGGCGGCGAGGTGCTCCGGTACGTCGTCGCCGAGGATCTCCAGCGCCCGGGCGACCCGCGCACCGGCCGCCACGGCCGCCCTGGCCGAGCGGCGCAGGTTGGCGTCGTCGAAGTTCGCCAGCCGGTTCGCGGTCGCGCGCACCTCGCGGCGCATGCGCCGCTCCTCCCAGGCCAGAACGCTGTCGTGCGCGCCCAGCCTGGTCAACAGGGCGCTGATGGCGTCGCCGTCGCGCACCACGACCCGATCGACACCGCGCACCTCGCGCGCCTTCGCCGGCAGCCCGAGCCGGCGGGCCGCACCGACGAGCGCCAGCGCGGCCTCCGGTCCGGGACAGCTGACCTCCAGCGCCGAGGACCGGCCCGGCTCGGTCAGCGAGCCGTGGGCGAGGAACGCGCCGCGCCAGGCGGCCTCCGCGTCGCACATCGAACCGGCGACGACCTGCGGGGGCAGGCCACGGACCGGGCGGCCGCGGGAGTCGAGCAGGCCGGTCTGCCGGGCGAGGGCCTCACCGTCCTTGACCACCCGGACGAGGTAGCGGTTGCCCTTGCGCAGGCCAGCGGGTGCCACCACGACGAGCTCGCTGGCGTGCCCGTAGACCTCCGCGATCTCGCGGCGAAGGCGTCGGGCCGCAGCACCCGTGTCCAGCTCGGCCTCGACGACGATGCGGCCCGCGACGATGTGCAGGCCCCCGGCGAAGCGCAGCGTCGCCGACACCTCGGCCTTGCGGCAGCAGGGCTTGGTGATGACCAGGTGGGCCAGCTCGTCCTTCACCTGAGCCGTCATCGCCATGCGCCGATCCTGCCACGCCCGACAACGGTGCCGAACACGGAGGCGAGCCGCTCGGGATCATGGCGGGCGGAGCCGTCGTCGGCCGCGACGTCGGCGACGACCAGCTCGGCGCCTAGCGCGGCGCACAGCTCGCCCAACCCCTTGGGGTCCGGCACCTCGGCCCGGTCGGCGACGACGACGTCCAGCCGCAGCTCGGGGGCGTGCGCGAGCAGGACCTCGAGGTGGTTCTCCGCCGAGAAGCCGGAGGTCTCGCCCGGCTGGGGGCGCAGGTTCAGGACCAGCACCCGGCGGGCAGGGGTGGTCACCAGGGCGTCGCGCAGCTGCGGGACGAGCAGGTGCGGGATGACGGAGGTGAACCAGGACCCGGGGCCGAGGACGACCACGTCGGCGGCGCGCACGGCGGCGACCGCTTCAGGGCAGGCCGGGGGTTCGGGCGGCACCAGGGACAGCGTCACCACCCGGCCGGGCGTGGTGGCAACCGCGACCTGGCCACGCACCGTGACCTGGTCCCCCGGGCGCTCCGGGTCGCCGCCCAGCACCTCCGCCTCGATGTCGAGCGGCACCGCTGCCATGGGCAGCACCCGGCCCTGGGCGCCGAGCAGCCGGCCCACCCAGTCCAGCCCCGCCACGGGATCGCGCAGCCGATCCCACAGGGCGACGATGAGCAGGTTCCCGACCGCGTGCCCAGCCAGCTCCCCCTCGCCGGCGAAGCGGTGCTGCAGGACGTCTCGCCAGGTCCGGCCCCACTCGTCGTCGCCGCACAGGGCGGCCAGCGCCATCCGGAGGTCGCCCGGCGGCAGCACCCCCAGCTCGCGGCGCAGCCGGCCGCTCGACCCGCCGTCGTCGGCGACGGTCACGACCGCGGTGAGCTCGCGGGTCACCCGGCGCAGGGCCGTCAGCGTGACCGCCAGCCCGTGGCCGCCACCGAGTGCGACGACGGCCGGCGCGGGCTCGCTCACTCGCGCCCCAGGTCCCGGTGCACGACGGTGGTGTCCATCCCCGCGTCCCGCAGCCGCCGGCCGAGCTCCTCGGCCATCGCCACGCTGCGGTGCTTGCCGCCCGTGCACCCCACCGCAAGGGTCATCCAGCGCTTGCCCTCGCGCAGGTAGCCACGGGAGATCACCTCGAGCACGCCGGCGTAGCGGTCGAGCAGCTCGGCGGCGCCGGGCGCCTCGAGGACGTAGGCCCGGACGTCGGGGTCGAGCCCGGTCTGCGGGCGCAGGTCCGGCACCCAGTGCGGGTTGGGCAGGAAGCGGCAGTCCAGGACGAGGTCGGCGTCCACCGGCAGGCCGTACTTGTAGCCGAAGGACACGACGCTGGCGCGCATGCTGGGCTGGATGTCACCGGCGAAGGCGTCCTCGACCTTGGCGCGCAGCTGGTGGACGTTCAGACCGGAGGTGTCGATGAGCAGGTCGGCGTCGCCGCGCAGGTCCGAGAGCAGGCGCCGCTCGGCCTCGATCCCGTCGGTCACCCGTCGGGCCCCCTGCAGGGGGTGGGGGCGCCGCGAGCTCTCGAAACGTCGGACCAGCACGTCGTCGGAGGCCTCGAGGTAGACCAGGCGCACGCTGACGCCCATCGCGTCGACCTGGCGCATGGCCTCGCGCAGGTCGGCGAAGAACTGACCGCCGCGTACGTCGACGACGGCGGCGATCCGCGACACCTCGCCGTGGGTCCGCCCGCCGAGCTCGACCAGGGTCGGGATCAGCTCGGGCGGCAGGTTGTCGACGACGAACCAGCCGAGGTCCTCCAGCACGTCGCCGACGGTGGACCGGCCGGCACCGCTCATGCCGGTGACGACGGTCAGCTCGGGAAGGACGCGTTCGAGGGTCTCGGGCGGGTCGCTCACGGGTCGAGGATCTCACCCGTGGCGAGGTTCACCCCGCCGGCGGGGGGCGCCTCGCGGGCCAGGGCCGCCACGACCGCCTCGGCGGTCCGCGGCCCGATCCCGGGCACCTCCGCCACCTGCTCCGGGGTCGCCTCGCGCAGGCGCTTGAGGGAGCCGAAGTGGCGCAGCAGCGCCTTGCGCCGGGTCTCCCCCAGGCCGGGGACCGCGTCCAGCGCGCTGCGGGTCATCGAGGTCGACCGCCGCTGGCGGTGGTAGGTGATGGCGAAGCGGTGCGCCTCGTCGCGTACCCGCTGGAGCAGGTACAGGGCCTCGCTGGTCCGGGGCAGCACGAGCGGGTTGGGCCGGCCGGCCACCCACACCTCCTCCAGGCGCTTGGCCAGACCGCAGACGGAGACGTCGTCGATGCCGAGGGAGTCCAGGGCACGCTGGGCCGCCGCGACCTGCGGCGCCCCGCCGTCGATCACGACCAGGTTCGGCGGGTAGGAGAACCGTGGCCGGCGCCCACCCTCGGTGCGTCCGGACCGCGCCCCGTCCGCCTCGAGGTCCCCGAGGTCGGGCTCCGCGCTCTCGCTCGCCTCCTCGAGGTAGCGCCGGAAGCGCCGGGTGACCACCTCGTGGATGGCCGCCACGTCGTCGTGCCCGTCGAGGCCGCGGATGGCGAAGCGGCGGTAGTCGCTCTTGCGGGCCAGGCCGTCCTCGAAGACCACCATGGAGGCGACCACCTCCGTGCCCTGCAGGTTGGACACGTCGAAGCACTCGATGCGCAGGGGGGCGTCCGGGAGCCGCAACGCCTCCTGCAGCTCAGCCAGCGCCCGGCCGCGGGCGGTGAGGTCGCCGGCGCGCCGTACCTTGTGCAGGGCCAGGGACTGGCCCGCGTTGCGGGTCACGGTCTCGAGCAGCGCCCGCTTGTCGCCGCGCTGCGGGACCCGTACGTCGACCCCCGCGCCGCGGACCTCGCGCAGCCAGGCGGCGACCGGCTCGACGTCGGCCGGCAGGGCGGGGACGAGGATCTCGCGAGGCACTTGCTCGCCGGTGTCCCCGCCGTACAGCTGCAGCAGCAGCTGCTCGACCAGGCCGGCGGTGTCGACGTCCTCGACCCGCTCGACGACGAAGCCGCGCTGGCCCCGGATCCGCCCGCCGCGGACGTGGAAGACCTGGACCGCCGCCTCGAGCTCGTCCTCGGCGATGCCGAGCACGTCGGCGTCGGTCGCGTCCCCGAGGACGACGGCGTTCTTCTCCATCGCGCGCCGCAGCGCGCCGAGGTCGTCGCGCAGCCGCGCGGCCCGCTCGTACTCCTGGGCGGCCGCGGCGTCCTGCATCTGGCGTTCGAGGCGCCGGACGAAGGAGGCGGTGTCGCCGTCCATGAAGGCGCAGAAGTCCAGCACCACCTGCCGGTGCTCCTCCGCGCTGACCCGTCCGACGCACGGTGCCGAGCACTTGCCGATGTAGCCGAGCAGACAGGGCCGTCCCACCTGGCCGGCCCGCTTGAACACCCCGTTGCTGCACGTCCTCGCGGGGAAGACCCGCAGCAGGAGGTCGAGGGTCTCGCGGATCGCCCACGCGTGGGCGTACGGGCCGTAGTAGCGCACCCCTCGACGCTTGGCGCCGCGCATCACCTGCAGACGGGGGTACTCCTCGTCGAGGGTCACCGCCAGCCATGGATAGCTCTTGTCGTCGCGGTACTTCACGTTGAACCGCGGGTCGTACTCCTTGATCCAGGAGTACTCCAGCTGCAGCGCCTCGACCTCGGTCGCCACCACCACCCAGTCCACCCGCACCGCGGTGGTCACCATGGTCTGGGTGCGCGGGTGCAGGGCTGACAGGTCGGCGAAGTACGAGGCCAGCCTCGAGCGCAGGCTCTTGGCCTTGCCGACGTAGACCACCCGCCCGTGGGCGTCCCAGAAGCGGTACACCCCCGGCTCGTCCGGGACCGACCCCGGCGAGGGTCGGTACGTCGACGGGTCGGCCACGGGCCGAGGGTACGTCGGCCCGGCGACGCCTCCGACCGCGGCGACGCCTCCGGCCGCGCGCGGGGCGCGCGCTTCAGGCGTTCGCGCTCACAGCGGCGTTAGCAGCGGCGCAGGAGCGGGACAGCGGTCAGGTGATGACCAGATTGTCGCCGTCGACGGTCACCGTCTTGGCGGGCAGCGGCACCTTCGCCGGCGAGGTCGGCGTCGGGTCGCCGGTCGCGATCGCGAAGTGGCTGCCGTGGCAGGGGCAGACGATGAACCCGTCCTGCACCCCGCCGACGGTGCAGCCCATGTGGGTGCACGTCGACGAGAACGCCTTGAACTGCCCTGCGGTGGGCTGGGTCACGACCACCGAGCCGTCGACCGTGCCGCCGCCGACCGGGACCTTGGACTTGGCGACCGTGACCCCCGAGGTCCCGCCCGAGCCGCCCCCGCCGGTGGAGCCGCCACCGTTGGTGCCGCCCCCGCCGCAGCCGGCCAGCAACGGGAGGGCCACCGCGCCGGCCCCGATGGCGGTCGCTCCCCGCAGCACGTCGCGTCGACCCAGCGTGCCCATGCCCTCGCTCCGTTCCGCCCCCGCGGGGGCCGTGCGACGCCATGGGCGCCGTGCCGTCGTCCTCCTCCTCCCAACGTCGGAGTCGGGCCGAAGGTTCACCCGCCAGGATCTCAGGCCCGGGCGCGCGCCGCCTTGCGGGGGGCGCGGGCCCGCCCGCGCCCCCCCGTTCCGAGCACGGGGCGGAGGAAGCGGCCGGTGTGGCTCGTCTCGTGCGCGGCGACCTCCTCCGGCGTGCCGGTGGTCACCACCAGGCCGCCCCCGAAGCCGCCCTCGGGACCCATGTCCACGATCCAGTCCGCGGTCTTGATCACGTCGAGGTTGTGCTCGATGACGATGACCGTGTTGCCCTTGTCGACCAGCCCCTGCAGGACGCCCAGGAGCTTGCGGATGTCCTCGAAGTGCAGCCCTGTGGTGGGCTCGTCGAGCACGTACGCCGTGCGGCCGGTGGACCGCTTCTGCAGCTCCGAGGCGAGCTTGACCCGCTGGGCCTCACCACCCGACAACGTGGGGGCGGGCTGGCCGAGGCGGACATAGCCGAGTCCGACGTCGTTCAACGTCTGCAGGTGCCGGGCGATGGGGGGCACGGCCGCGAAGAAGTCCAGCGCCTCCTCGATCGGCATGTCGAGGACCTCGGCGATGGTCTTGCCCTTGAAGTGGACCTCGAGCGTCTCGCGGTTGTAGCGCGCACCGTGGCAGACCTCGCAGGGCACGTACACGTCCGGCAGGAAGTTCATCTCGATCTTGATCGTGCCGTCGCCGGCGCAGTTCTCGCAGCGTCCGCCCTTGACGTTGAAGGAGAACCGGCCCTGCAGGTAGCCGCGGACCTTGGCCTCGGTCGTCTCGGCGAACAGGCGCCGGATGTGGTCGAAGACGCCGGTGTAGGTCGCCGGGTTGGAGCGCGGGGTACGCCCGATGGGGCTCTGGTCGACGTGGACGACCTTGTCCAGGTGCTGGATGCCCTTGACCCGGGTGTGGCGGCCCGGGACGGTCCGCGCGCCGTTCAGCTCGCGGGCCAACACGTTGTAGAGGATGTCGTTGACCAGGGTCGACTTGCCGGACCCGCTGACGCCGGTGACCGCGACCAGGCACCCGAGCGGGAACTCGACGTCCACGCCCTGCAGGTTGTGCTCCCGCGCGCCCTGGACGACCAGGGAACGGCCGGGGGTCCGAGGGCGGCGCACTGCGGGCACCTCGAGGGTGCGGCGACCGGACAGGTAGGCACCGGTCAGGGAGTCGGGCGAGGCGAGCAGGTCGGCCACCGTCCCCGACACCACGACCTGCCCGCCGTGCTCCCCCGCGCCCGGCCCGATGTCGACGACCCAGTCGGCGGTGCGGATGGTGTCCTCGTCGTGCTCGACGACGATGAGGGTGTTGCCGAGGTCACGCAGCCGCACCAGGGTCTCGATGAGGCGGTGGTTGTCCCGCTGGTGCAGCCCGATGGAGGGCTCGTCGAGGACGTAGAGGACACCGACCAGGCCGGACCCGATCTGGGTCGCGAGGCGGATGCGCTGGGCCTCGCCGCCGGCGAGGGTCGCCGACGGGCGGTCGAGGCTCAGGTAGTCCAGCCCGACGTCGAGCAGGAAGCGCAGCCGCTCGTTGACCTCCTTGAGGACCCGTTCGGCGATCTGCGCCTCGCGCGCCGACAGGTCCAGGTCGCGCAGGAACTCCGCGCACCCGCTGATCGGCAGGGCCGCCACCTCCGCGATCGACTTGCCGCCCAGCGTCACCGCCAGCGAGACCGGCTTGAGTCGGGTGCCGCGGCACGCCGGGCACGGCACCTCGCGCATGAAGCCCTCGAAGCGCTCCCGGCTGGTGTCGGACTCCGCCTCGGCGTGGCGGCGCTCGACGTAGGGGATCAGTCCCTCGTAGCTGGTGTAGTACGAGCGCTCGCGCCCATAGCGGTTGCGGTAGCGCACGTGCACCTGGCCGTCGTAGCCCTCGAGGAGCGCCTGCCGCACCTTCGCCGGGAGCCGTTCCCACGCGACGTCGGTGCGAAAGCCCATGGTTTCGGCGAGGGCCTCGACGAGACGTCCGAAGTAGTCGCTGGTGGACGCCGAGCTCCACGGGGCGAGGGCTCCCTCCTCCAGCGTGCGCGAGGGGTCGGGGACCACGAGGTCCGGGTCCACCTCCATGCGGGTCCCCAGCCCCGTGCACTCCGGGCAGGCGCCGAAGGGGCTGTTGAACGAGAACGACCGGGGTTCGAGCTCCTCGAAGGACAGGTCGTCGTAGGGGCAGTAGAGGTGCTCGGAGTACTGCCGTTCCCGGTGCGGGTCGCCTTCGGGCAGGTCGACGAACTCCAGCGTCACCAGCCCGCCGCCCAGCCCCAGCGCGGTCTCCACCGAGTCGGTGAGCCGTCGCTTCGCCGAGGTTTTGACCTGGAGGCGGTCGACGACCACCTCGATGGTGTGCTTCTCCTGCTTCTTCAGCGTCGGGGGCTCAGCCAGGCTGTGCACCACCCCGTCCACCCTGGCCCGGCTGTAGCCCTTGGTCTGCAGCTCGCGGAACAGCTCGCCGTACTCACCCTTGCGCGCCCGCACCACGGGAGCGAGCACCTGGAAGCGGGTCCCCTCCGCCAGCTCCAGCACCCGGTCGACGATGGCCTGGGGGGTCTGGCGCCCGATGCTGCGTCCGCACTCCGGGCAGTGCGGACGCCCCGCGCGGGCGTACAGCAGGCGCAGGTAGTCGTAGACCTCGGTGATCGTCCCCACCGTCGAGCGCGGGTTGCGGGAGGTCGACTTCTGGTCGATGGACACCGCCGGGGACAGGCCCTCGATGAAGTCCACGTCCGGCTTGTCCATCTGGCCGAGGAACTGGCGGGCGTACGCCGAGAGCGACTCCACGTAGCGCCGCTGGCCCTCGGCGAAGATCGTGTCGAAGGCGAGGCTGGACTTGCCGGAACCGGACAGCCCGGTGAACACGACCAGGGAGTCCCTGGGAAGCTCGAGGGAGACGTCCTTGAGGTTGTGCTCGCGGGCACCACGGACGATGAGTCGGTCGGACACGGGGCGGCAGTCCTCACAGGGCACGGCTGGGCGGGCGGTCTTCTCGGCGGCCTCAGGCTAACGCCGGGCTCCGACGGTTTCTGCCCGAGCGGTGGCCCCCGGTTCCGGCCCCGCCGCGGGGAGGGCATGATCGGCGGTATGACGTACACCGGGAACGTGCAGGTCGGGGGCCCCGCCGACGTCCACGAGCTGCCGAAGCTGGTCATCGAGAAGCTCGCCGTCGGCCCGATGGACAACAACGCCTATCTGCTCCGCTCCCGCGCGAGCGGCGACCAGGTGCTCATCGACGCCGCCGCCGAGCCGGACCGGCTGCTCCAGCTGATCGGTCCGGAGGGGCTCACCGCGGTGATCACGACCCACCAGCACGCCGACCACTGGGGCGCCCTCGAGGCGGTGGTCCGAGCCACCGGAGCCCGCACCTGCGCCCACCCGGACGACGCGGGGGGCATCCCGGTCCCGACCCAGGAGCTGCTGCGCGACGGGGACCGCTTCGCCTTCGCCGACATCTCCCTCGGCGTCATCCACCTCGTCGGCCACACCCCCGGGTCGATCGCGCTGCTGTACGACGACCCGGAGGGCGCCCCCCACCTGTTCACCGGCGACTGCCTCTTCCCGGGCGGCCCGGGGAACACCCAGCACGACGCGGCGCGGTTCACCTCGCTCATGGACGACCTGGAGGCAAAGGTCTTCGCGGTGCTGCCCGACGAGACGTGGGTCTACCCCGGCCACGGCAACGACACCACGCTCGGCGCCGAGCGCCCGCACGTCGCGGAGTGGCGCGAGCGCGGCTGGTGACCCGTCCCGGCCAAGCGTTGAGGGCTTCCCCTCGGGGCGAGTCGACCGAGCCGGATCGGTGACGCGGCGGTCCGTCGCTGCTTGAATGAGCCGCGGAGGCGGCCATGACCACTCGAGCACGTCCCACGCCCCTCGTCACGGGGATCGACCGTCGCGCTCTGCTCGTCGGAGTCGGCGCCATCACCGCAGCCAGCCTCGTCACGGGCCGGCGCACGCGGGCGGGAGCACAACAACTCGTCCTTCGCCTCTCGCAGGTGCGCCTGCGCTTCCACGGGGTCGAACCCGGCGAGCTGCCCCCGGTCGACGCCAGTCCCGTGCCGTACGCCACCGTGCACGACGGGGCAGGTCGCGAGGTGGGCGCACTGGCGTCGACCCCGGTGCAGCACACCCACCCGGCTGTGCTGCACACCTTCACCCTCGACCACGGGACCATCGTGGGAACGGGTCCCGCCGCTCTGGAAGGCACGTACACCGTCGTCCACGGCACGGGGGCGTACGCCGGCGTGCGGGGCACGTACACGATCACCGAGACCGTCGAGGGGCACCTCGTCACCTTCACGCTGCCCGAGGGAGCGATCTGACATGGCCTATGACCTGTTCCTGAAGATCGACGGGATCGCCGGGGAGGCGACCAAGAAGGGCCACGAGGGCAGCATCGAGATCATGTCCTTCTCCTGGGGCGAGGCGGCCGCAGAGGACTCGGCCACGGGCGCGGCCGGTCGCGTGGCGCTGCACGACATCTCCTTCGTCTCGCGCACCAGCGTCGCGTCGCCCAAGCTCGCCCTCGCCGCGGCCGAAGGGACGACACTCACGTCGGCCACGTTGACGGAGGTACGCGCGAACCCACGCGGCGGCGGCGAGCTGAAGTACCTGACCATCAAGCTGACGGACGCGATCATCTCGTCGTACTCGTTCCAGGGGTCGGAGTCCAACGCCGCCGTGTCGGAGAGGTTCGCGCTCAACTTCGCCAAGATCGAGATCAGCTACTACAAGGTGAACTCGCAGTCCTCGCCGATCAGCGTGGTGATCTCGAAGCTCGCTGCCGACTGACGAACCGAGGACTGCCCGATGCTGCGCCCCCCGTCCGCCACCGGACAGTGGACAGCACTCGGTGAGGTGGGCGACTCGCTGCGGCAGCTCGGGTACACGGCCTCGGGCCTGTCCGAGGCGTTGGGCTCCGAGGGTCCTCTCGTCGAGGGCAGGACGGTCGGGGACCGGCGTCGTCGGGCCCGGCGCGCCGGTGCCGTGGGCGTGCTCGCGCGGCTGCTCCTGATGGGCGAGCGTCTGACCTTCGACGAGTGCCGACCTCTCCCGCCGACCACCCTGGACCGGCTGCTCGAGTCAGGCCTGCTCGGCGAGGGCGGCGGCCACGTCGAGGCGAGCGTCGGGCTGGTCCCCCACGACGACCTCCTCGTCGCGGCTGACCGCCTCGGCAGCGACGCCGGCGCGGACATCGTGCCGGGGGTGCAGCCGCCGTCGTTCCTGCTGGGCTGCCTGACGATCCGGGCCCCCGTCCAACGCGCGCTGGACCTGGGCACGGGCTGCGGGATCCAGGCTCTGTTGCTGTCCGCCTTCGCCGGGCAGGTGGTCGCCACTGACGTGTCCGAACGCGCCCTGCAGTTCGCCGAGCTCAACGCCGCCCTCAACCATCGGCGCAACATCACCTTCCGGCAGGGCGATCTGTTCGAAGCGGTGAAGGGCGAGACGTTCGGCCTGCTCGTGTCGAACCCGCCGTACGTGATCTCCCCGGACAACGCGTTCACCTACCGCGACAGCGCACGCGGCGGGGAGCAGATCGGCGCCGACGTCGTCGAGGGCGCCGGCGGACACCTCGACGCGGGAGGGCACGCGACGATCCTGGTCAGCTGGGACGCGAGCGGCGCGGACCCGCTCGAGCGGCCGCGGTCGTGGATCCCGCCCGGCTGCGACGCCCTCGTGCTCGGGAGCGCCCGGGACATCGAGGTCAACGCCGAACGCTGGAACGTCGGCCCGGACCGGGACAGTGCGGTCGAGCGCTGGATCCAGTACTTCGAGGGCCGCGGCATCTCCCACGTCGGATACGGGGCGGTCGTGCTCCGCAAGCGAGAGAGCGAGTACCCGCTGGTGCGCAGCCTCGAGATCG
Organism: Actinomycetes bacterium; assembly: GCA_035506535.1. Classification (NCBI taxonomy): domain Bacteria; kingdom Bacillati; phylum Actinomycetota; class Actinomycetes; species Actinomycetes bacterium. The sequence goes on from DATJPE010000093.1 coordinate 91,302, forward strand.
GCGACCAGATCGACCGACCGGCGGGGCGGGTCCTGCAGCGCATGTTCGACGCCCGCCGGGTCACGTCCGAGGACAGGGTGCGGTTGGTCGGCACGGCCCGCGTCAGCGACCGCAGCCGCCTGGACGCCGCCGGGTGGGTCGTGGAGGACCGGGAGCTGATGTTGCTCGACGGCCTGGGGTTTCACATCAGCCTCGACGACGAGACCGCGGCACTCGTCGAGGCTCTGGACGGCCGGCCGTTGCCATCCCTCGGCGCCGACGCGCTCGCCTACGTGGACCGGCTGGTGAGCCTGGGATTCGCCGAGATCTGCTGAGGTTCCACCTGTGGCGGGCTTTACGTCCTACGTCTGCCTTGGAGTGACGTATGTGCCGCCACGAGTGGAGCCTCACCGGACTCCGGCGGCGTCCATCCCGCGGAGCTCCTTCTTCAGCTCGGCGATCTCGTCGCGCAGCCGGGCGGCCAGCTCGAAGGCCAGCTCCGCCGCCGCGGTGTGCATCTGGTCGGTCAGCTGCTGGATGAGGGAGGCGAGCTCGCCGCGGGGCATCCCGGCCAGGCTTGCCGCGTGCCGGCCGGCGTCGCCGCGGGCCAGCCCGGGGACGACGGCCTTGCCGCGGCTCTGGGCACGCCCGGAGCCGATCAGCGCCTCGGTGTCCGCGTCCTCACGGGCCAGCAGGTCGGTGATGTCGGCGATCCGCTTGCGCAGGGGCTGCGGGTCGATCCCCGCGGCCCGGTTGTACGCCAACTGCTTGTCCCGCCGCCGGTTCGTCTCCTCGATGGCCTGGGCCATCGAGGGGGTGACCGTGTCGGCGTACATGTGCACCTGGCCGGACACGTTGCGGGCCGCTCGCCCGATCGTCTGGATGAGGGAGGTCGAGGAGCGCAGGAAGCCCTCCTTGTCCGCGTCGAGGATGCTCACCAGCGACACCTCGGGCAGGTCCAGCCCCTCGCGCAGGAGGTTGATGCCGACGAGGACGTCGAACTCGCCGAGCCGCAGCTCGCGCAGCAGCTCGACCCGGCGCAGGGTGTCCACCTCGGAGTGCAGGTAGCGCACCCGGATGCCGAGCTCGAGCAGGTAGTCGGTGAGGTCCTCGGCCATCTTCTTGGTCAGGGTGGTGACGAGCACCCGCTCGTCGCGGTCGGCGCGGGCCCGGATCTCGTGGATGAGGTCGTCGATCTGGCCCTTGGTCGGCTTGACCACGACCTCGGGGTCGATCAGACCGGTCGGCCGGATGATCTGCTCGACGACGCCGCGCGACCTGGCCAGCTCGTAGGGCCCCGGGGTCGCGGAGAGGTACACCGTCTGCCCGACCCGGTCCAGGAACTCCTCCCAGCGCAGCGGCCGGTTGTCCATGGCGCTGGGCAGCCGGAACCCGTGGTCGACGAGCGTGCGCTTGCGGCTCATGTCGCCCTCGTACATGCCGCCGATCTGGGGAACCGTGACGTGGCTCTCGTCGATGACCAGCAGGAAGTCCTCGGGGAAGTAGTCGAGCAGGGTGTTCGGCGCCGACCCGGGCGCGCGCCCGTCGATGTGGCGGGAGTAGTTCTCGATCCCCGAGCAGCTGCCGACCTGGCGCATCATCTCCAGGTCGTAGGTCGTACGCATCCGCAGCCGCTGCGCCTCGAGCAGCTTGCCCTGCCGCTCCAGCTCGGCCAGCCGCTCGCCGAGCTCGGCCTCGATGCCCTCGATCGCGCGTTCCATGCGCTCCGGGCCGGCGACGTAGTGGGTGGCCGGGAAGACGTACAGCTCGGGGTCGTCGGTGACCACCTCGCCCGTGACCGGGTGCAGGGTCATGAGCCGCTCGACCTCGTCGCCGAACATCTCGATGCGGACGGCGTGCTCCTCGTAGACCGGGAAGATCTCGACGGTGTCGCCGCGCACCCGGAACGTTCCCCGGGTGAAGGACAGGTCGTTGCGCGTGTACTGGATGTCCACGAAGCGGCGCAGGAGGGCGTCGAGGTCCCACTGCTGCCCGACCTTGAGGCGCACCATGCGGTCGACGTACTCCTGTGGGGTGCCGAGGCCGTAGATGCAGGAGACGCTGGCCACGACCACGACGTCGCGGCGGGTGAGCAGGCTGTTCGTCGCCGAGTGGCGCAGCCGCTCGACCTCCTCGTTGATCGAGCTGTCCTTCTCGATGTAGGTGTCGGTCTGGGGGACGTAGGCCTCGGGCTGGTAATAGTCGTAGTAGGAGACGAAGTACTCCACCGCGTTGTTCGGCAGCAGTTCACGGAACTCGTTGGCGAGCTGGGCGGCCAGGGTCTTGTTGGGCGCCATCACCAGCGTGGGGCGCTGCAGGCGCTCGATGAGCCAGGCCGTCGTGGCGGACTTGCCGGTCCCGGTCGCCCCGAGCAGCACCACGTCCTGCTCGTCAGCGCGCAGCCGTCGCTCCAGCTCGTCGATGGCCTCGGGCTGGTCGCCGCTGGGCTTCCAGTCGGCGATCACCTCGAAGGGTGCGACGCGGCGCTCGAGGTCGGTGACGGGGCGCATGGCCCCACGCTACGACCAGTCTCCGACAGGCGCCGCCGAGCCGGTACGCCCAGGCGCCGGCGGCGCCCGGTCAACCCGGCGCCCGGCGGCGCCCGGTCAACCCGGTGCCGGCGGCACCCGGTCAACCCGCGGCCGCCTCCAGTCGAGCCCAGAGCTCGGCGACCCGCGTGTCGAGGGCCGCCAGGTCGCCGTCGTTCTCGACGACGATGTCGGCAGCCGCGAGCCGGGCCTCGCGGGAGGCCTGCGCGGCCATCCGCGCCCGGGCATCGGCCTCGGTCAGGCCACGGGCGACCACCCGCCGCAGGCGAAGGTCGTCCGGCGCGTCCACGACGACGACGACGTCGTAGTCGGCTTCGAGGCCGTTCTCCACCAGCAGGGGGACGTCGTGCACGACGACCGAGTCGGGTGGGACGGCCGCGACGAGCTCAGCCGCCCGGGCGGCGACGAGGGGGTGGACGATGCGGTTGAGCCGGGCCAGCTGCTCAGGGTCGCCGAAGACACGGGCGGCCAGGGCGGCGCGGTCGAGACGCCCGTCGAGCCCGACCACCTCGTCGCCGAAGCCCTCGACCACCGCGGCGAAGCCCTCGGTGCCCGGCTCGACGACGTCGCGGGCGAGCCGGTCCGCGTCGATCACCAGCGCACCGAGCGCGGCCAGCCGCCGGGCCACCTCGGACTTGCCCGAGCCGATCCCGCCGGTCAGCCCGACACGCAGCACCCGGTCACGCCCCTGGCATGCGCGGCCGACCTCCCGCGCGGCGACGCGGGCTCAGTCGCCGGAGAGCTTCTCGCGCAGGGCCGCCAGCGCCTCGTCGGACGCGAGGGTGCCCTCGGTCTCCTCCGACTCCGAGGAGTACGTCGAGGGGGCCTCGCCGCTCTCCTCCGCAGCGGCCGCACTGGCCTCGGCATCGGCCTTCTGGGCCTCGGCGACCTGCTTCTGGTGCGCCTCGAAGCGGGCCTGCGCGGCGGCGTACTGCCGTTCCCACTCCTCGCGCTGGGACTCATACCCCGGCAGCCACTCCCCCGTCTCGGAGTCGAAGCCCTCGGGGTAGATGTAGTTGCCGGCCTCGTCGTAGCTGGCCGTCATGCCGTAGAGGGTCGGGTCGAAGTCCCCCGCGACCGCCTCACCGATGGTGCCCTCGTTGGCCTGCTTGAGCGACAGCGAGATCCGGCGGCGCTCCAGGTCGATGTCGATGACCTTGACGAAGATCTCGTCGCCCACCTGGACGACCTGCTCCGGGATCTCGACGTGGCGCTCGGCGAGCTCGGAGATGTGCACGAGCCCCTCGATGCCCTCGTCGACGCGCACGAAGGCGCCGAAGGGGACCAGCTTGGTGACCCGCCCGGGCACGACCTGGCCGATCTGGTGGGTGCGGGCGAACTGCTGCCAGGGATCCTCCTGGGTCGCCTTGAGCGACAGGGACACCCGTTCGCGGTCCATGTCCACGTCGAGGACCTCGACGGTGACCTCCTGGCCGACCTCGACGACCTCGGAGGGGTGGTCGATGTGCTTCCACGACAGCTCGGAGACGTGCACGAGGCCGTCGACCCCGCCCAGGTCGACGAAGGCGCCGAAGTTGACGATCGAGGACACGACGCCGCTTCTGACCTGGCCCTTCTGCAGCGTGGTGAGGAAGGTCTGGCGAACCTCGCTCTGGGTCTGCTCGAGCCAGGCGCGGCGGGACAGCACGACGTTGTTGCGGTTCTTGTCCAGCTCGATGATCTTGGCCTCGAGCTGCTTCCCGACATAGGGCTGCAGGTCGCGCACGCGGCGCATCTCCACGAGGGAGGCCGGCAGGAAGCCGCGCAGGCCGATGTCGAGGATCAGGCCGCCCTTGACCACCTCGATGACGGTGCCGGTGACGACCCCGTCGTCCTCCTTGACCTTCTCGATCGAGCCCCAGGCGCGCTCGTACTGGGCGCGCTTCTTGGACAGGATCAGCCGGCCCTCCTTGTCCTCCTTCTGCAGGACGAGGGCCTCGACGTGGTCACCGACGCTGACGACCTCGTTGGGGTCGACGTCGTGCTTGATCGACAGCTCGCGGGAGGGGATGACGCCCTCGGTCTTGTACCCGATGTCGAGCAGGACCTCGTCCCGGTCGACCTTGACGATGGTGCCCTCGACGATGTCCCCGTCGTTGAAGTACTTGATCGTCTGGTCGACCGCCGCCAGGAAGTCGTCCGCGGACCCGATGTCGTTGACCGCCACCTGGGGGGCGGGAGCGGCGGACGCGGCCCCAGGGGCCTCGGTGACGCCAGTGGCGCCAGTGGCTTCGGTGGCGCCAGTGGCTTCGGTGGCGCCAGTGGCTCCTGCGCCCTCGGCGGTGCTGGGTACGGCGGTCTCGGTACTGGACGTCATGAGTGGTGGGTTCTCCGTGGCGGACAGGGTGTCGGCGAGCGCGCGGAGGGCCCTTGGGTCGACGCAGCGGGACCCGAGGTGACGAGTCTGGGGCAAGGTCGAGCGCGAGCCTGCTCGGTCCGAGGTGCGCGCAGGCCCACAGCGCGGGGGCGAGTCTACGGTTGGGCGGGTGGAGGGGTCAATCGAGGCCGGGCCGGGGCGCGTCGGCCGGGGCAGCCCCGGGGACGCCGAGTCCCGCCACGCGTCGCGGGCCTGGTGGGACGCCGAGGCCGACGCCTACCAGGCCGAGCACGGGGCGTTCCTGCGCGACGTCGGCTTCGTCTGGGGGCCGGAGGGCCTGAACGAGGCCGACGTCCACCTGCTCGGCGACGTCGCCGGCCGGCGCGTCCTGGAGGTCGGCTGCGGGGCCGCCCAGTGCTCCCGCTGGCTGCTAGCGGAGGGCGCCCACCCGGTGGGCGTGGACCTGTCCCACCGCCAGCTCCAGCACGCCAGAGACGTCGACGAGCGGACCGGGCTGCGGGTGCCGGTCGCCCAGGCTGACGCCCTCGCCCTCCCCTTCGCCGCCGGCACGTTCGACCTGGCGTGCAGCGCCTTCGGCGCGGTGCCGTTCGTCGGCGACTCGGCCGCCCTCATGGCCGAGGTCGCGCGGGTGCTGCGCCCGGGCGCCCGGTGGGTCTTCGCGGTCAACCACCCGCTCACCTGGGTCCTCGCCGACGACCCCGGTCCCGACGGACTGGTCGTGCGCACGTCCTACTTCGACCGCCGCGCCTATGTCGAGCGCGACGAGGCGGGCGCCGTGACCTACGTCCAGCACCACCGCACGCTCGGCGACCGGGTGCGCGAGCTGGTCTCAGCCGGGTTCGTCCTCGAGGACCTGGTCGAGCCCGAGTGGCCGGCCGGGCACGAGCGGGTGTGGGGCGCCTGGTCCCCGTTGCGCGGGGCGCTGGTCCCCGGCACGGCCGTGTTCGTGTGCCGGCTCACGGCCGGCGGCTGAAGGCCCCGGCCGCGGTCAGGCGGTGGCCGCAGGGACCGGCGGGCTCGGCTCGGCCGGACCCGCCTCGCCCGAGCGGCGCAGGAGCAGGACGAGGCCGATCACCAGCGAGATGATCCCGAGGACGAGGCAGATCAGGGGAACCGTCGTGCTGACGAGCGTCAGCTTGTTCTTGCCCTGCGACGCCAGGTGGGCGCTCTCCTTCACATTGCCCGCCGTGAACCGCAGGTCGACGTCGATGAGGACCAGCTTGTCGGCGCCGGAGGCGTCGCGCAGCGTCTGCTTGATCTGCTCGCGGCCATCCACGATCACGCCGGTCACCGGCTCCACCCACACGGTCCGGACGTTGGCGTAGAAGCGGGGCGCGGTCACCGAGGGCTGCGTCGACCCCACGAGGCTCCCGGGCACCTCCAGCGTCGCGAACTGGGTGGGCGGGATCACCTGCACGAACTTGTACGTCTGCACGCCGTCGACGGTCTGGGTGCTGACGTACTTCATCGGCAGCGCCTTGGCGAGGACGGTGTCGAAGTACTGGTAGGTCTTCTTCTGGGTGTCGAACGGGAACTTCCACGGCATGATCCCGGAGAAGTCCTTGATCGGGGTCCCGTCGGTGTTGGAGTGGCAGCAGTCGATCATCTGCGAGGAGTGCCCGTCGAAGGCGATGCGCGCGGTGGTCGAGTCGACCAGGCTCTGGTCCTGGCTGCGCACGGTGGTGAGCGACTCGTCGTAGACCGTCCGGTCGTTCGCGCCGGTGCTGGCGGACACGTCCCCCTTGACGCGGCGCTGGCTCGACACGGGGACGTTGGTCAGCGTCTTCAGGCTGCCCGCGTCGAAGAGCGTGGTCGCGACGCCACTGGAGGGGGACAGCAGCACGCCCCGGTCGCACAGCGGCCCCGAGGAGCAGGTCAGGGGGGCGACGGCGGCATGCGGAGCGACGTAGAAGTGGAACAGGGGCGCCAACACCACCAGGAACGTGCCCAGCCCCACCAGCACCAGCCCCACGGCTCGGCGCATGACCAGCCTCCCGGCGCGTCGACGGTGACGCTCGCACGCTACCGCATGGGCGGTCTCGGTCAGGCGAGCCGGCGCGGAGTCGGCCGGGAGAGGAGCCGCTCGACCGCGTCGGCGAGGTCGTCCGCGACCAGGTCTGCCGGCGCGCCGTCGGGGTGCCGGCCGACGAGGACCCGCAGGAGTCCGAGCCGATCGCCCACCCGGGCGTCGGAGGGCGAGTCGCCGACGACGACGCAGCGCTGCCCACGCAGGTACGGGCGCTGCTCCAGCACCCTCCTCACCAGTCCGTCGGCGGGCTTGCGGCACGCGCAGGACCCGATGTCGTGCGGGCATACTTGGATGCTGTCGACCCGCGCGCCCTCGGCGGCGAGCAGGGCGCACAGCGCGCGGTTGACCTCGACCAGACCGGAGTCGTCGAGCAGGCCGAGCGCCACGCAGCGCTGGTTGGTCACGACATGGACCTCGATGCCGCGCTCGTTCAGCCTCGCCACCGCCGCACCCGCCCCGTCGAGGAGCCGCACCTGCTGCGGGTGCAGAACGTAACCGCCGGGGTCGGCGGCGGCGTTGAGCGTCCCGTCCCGGTCGACGAAGACCGCGTCCCAGTCTCCGGTCACGCCTCGAGCGCCACCTCGACCATCTCGGCCCAGACGTGGCACCACAGTGCGTGCACCTCCTGGACGGCGCCGGTACGGCTGCTGGGGGCGAGCAGGACGTGGTCCGCGGCCCCTAGCAGGTCACCTCCGTCGCCACCGGTCAGGGCCACCGTCGCCAGCCCGCGCGCTCGACCCTCCTGCAGGGCGCGGAGGACGTTGCCCGAGCGCCCGCTGGTCGACAGCACGACCAGGGCGTCGCCGGGTCGCCCGTACGCCGCGACCTGCCGGGCGAAGACCTGCTCGTAGCCGTAGTCGTTGGCCAGCGCCGTCACCACGGTGGGCTCGGTGAGGGCGATCGAGGGCAGCGGCCGCCGGTCCCGCGTGCACCGACCGACGAACTCGGCCGCCGCGTGCTGCGCCTGGGCCGCGCTCCCGCCGTTGCCGGCGAACAACGTCTGCCCGCCGCCGGCGTAGGTGCGCACGAGGAGCTCGCCGACCTGGATGACCGCCCGCTGGAGATCCTCGTCCGCCACCGCCGCCGCGACCCGCCCGAACTCGCCCACCCGTTCGGCGACCAGCGCCTGCCATCGGGCGTCAGCCATCGACGCGCCAGGTGGTCAGCCCGAGCGGTTCGAAGGTGATCTCCCCGACGGACAGACCGAGGCCCAGGAGGTCCTCGGCGACCAGGTGGCGGCGGTCGAAGGCGCAGTAGAAGACCATGTAGCCGCCGCCACCGGCTCCGGTCACCTTGCCGCCCAGCGCCCCGGCGCGGACGGCCCGTTCGTAGACCTCGTCGATGAACGGGGTCGCGATACGAGGGCTCAGGCGACGCTTGGCCTGCCAGGCCTCGTCGAGGAGGTGGCCGAAGTCGTCGTGGCGGCCGCGCAACAGCGCGTCCTTCATCTGGCGGGCCAGCTCCTTCTGCTGCTGCAGCCCCTTGACCGCCTCGGAGTCCCCTGCCGAGTAACGGCGCACCTGGTCGTCGATGATGTGGTCGGACAACCGGGTCCGGCCGGTGTACACGAGCAGCAGGTTGTGCTCGAGCTCGTTGACCACTTCAGGCTTGACCCGCAGCGGGTTGACGACGACCCGGTCGGCACCGAACTCGATGAAGTTGAAGCCACCGAAGGTGGCCGAGTAGTGGTCCTGACGACCCCCGCGGATGCCCAGGTCGGTCCGTTCGACGTCGTGGGCCACCTCGGCCAGGACGTAGTCGGTCAGCCCCAGGCGGCAGCGCTCCTGGAGAACCGCCACGAGCGCGACCACCATCGCGGACGAGGCGCCCAGGCCGGATCCCGGCGGGGCGCTGGAGTGCAGGAAGAGGTCGAAGCCGTCGAGCTCCCGGTCGATGAGCCGGTGGACCGCGGCCTTCGCCAGGTCCAGGTCGCCGTCGAAGGCGGGCCGCTCGTCCACGCCGAACTCCACGGACAGGCCGTAGTCGAGCGATCGGACGCTGACCTGCCGGTCGCAGCGCGGCACCAGGCTGGCGAAGGCGTAGCGGTTGATGGTGGCCGACAGGACGGCGCCGCCCTCGTCGGCGGGGAACGGCGGCACGTCGGTCCCGCCGCCGGCGAAGCTGATGCGCAGCGGCGCCCTCGCCCGCAGGATCGGCTCGCGTCCCATGCTCTGCCCGGCTCCTCGACTCCTCGAGCGGCGACTCATCGAGCGGCCACGTTGGGGGGACCCTACGACAGAGTCCGCGGTCACGGGCCGAGCCGGTCTGCGACGCTGCCCACGTGAGCGACGAGCGGGCCCGGCACGACCTGCCGCTGCTCGACGGGGTTCGCGCGCTCGCTGCGCTCATGGTGCTCATCACGCACGTCGGGTTCGACACCGGGGCGAGCGCGCGGGGGCCGGCGGGTGCGCTGCTCGCCCGCCTGGACGCCGGGGTCGCCTTGTTCTTCGCGCTCTCGGGGATGCTTCTGCTGCGGCCGTGGCTGGGCGACGCCCCCCTGGCCGTACGGACGTACGGGCTCCGCCGCGCGGTCCGCATCCTCCCCGCCTACTGGGTGGTGCTGGCCGCGGCCCTGCTGACCACCGCTCGCGGTGCCTCCCCCGGCGCCGCCGTGCGCAACGCGCTGCTCCTGCAGACCTATCGAGGGCCGCTGCTGCCGGGGCTGACCCAGACCTGGAGCCTGTGCACCGAGGTGGCCTTCTATGCGCTGCTGCCGCTCGCCGCCCCGTTCGTGGCACGAGGGAGTGCCACCCCGACGGGCCGGCGTCGGCTGCTGGTGCTGATGGCGCTGGGCTGTCTGTTCGCCTGGACGTGGGCGGCCGTCGCCGCTACCGCCCTGCTGCCGCCGCTGGCCTCGACGTGGCTGCCCGGCCACCTCGACTGGTTCCTCGTGGGGATGGCGCTGGCGCTGGCCGAGCAGCGCATCCGCGCGCAGCCCGCCGGGGCGCTCGCGCGGGCCCGGGCCGAGGTCGCCGCCCGCCCGGGGAGCCTGCTCCTGCTGGCGCTCGCGGTGCTCTGGCTCGCGGGGACGCCGCTGGGCGGGCCACGGACGCTCGCGCCTCCCGCACCGGGGACGGCCGCGCTGAAGGAGGCGCTGTACGCCGTCATCGCCGGGCTCGTGCTGGCCGCGGTCGCCGCCTCCGACCAGCGGCGCGGCACGATGCACGTGGCGCTGGGCGGTCGGTCCGTCCAGGCGCTGGGCCGGGTGTCGTACGGCGTCTTCCTGTGGCACGTCCTGGTCCTGGCCGGGGCGATGGCGCTGCTGCACCGGCCGGTGTTCGGCGGCGGGTTCTTCCCCGTCCTCGCGCTCACCCTCGCCGGCACCCTGCTGGTCTCGGCGGTGTCGTGGCAGGTGCTCGAGTCGCCGTTGCTCAGCCGGGTCCATCGTCGCCCGACCCGGGTGCCGGACCGGCCGTCGTCGCCGTCACCAGGAGGGTGATCGCGACCACCTGGGTGGCCGCCGAGACCCACCACGGATGGGCGCCCGCCACGCCGATGCCGACCAGGCACGCGAGCAGCGTCGTCCCGACCGCGATCGCCGGTACGGCCCTGCGGGCGAGGACGAAGCGTCCGAGCGCCCAGCCGGCCAGGCCGGCCCCCCCGGTGAGCACGACCGCGGCCAGGAGCGCGAGGGTCGTGCGCTCCCCGCGCACGGGGTGGCCGTCCGCGACGGCCGGGGCGGCGGCTCGGCGGGCCGGGGCCGTCGCCAGCGCCAGGAGGAGCAGGACCGCCACGACACCGGCCCCGAGCCCGGCCCGCTGCAGGTCCCCGGGCCGGTAGGTCAGCACGGCGGCGCCAGCCAGGCCGTCGGGGACGCGCCACGCCTGGCGCCACCCGTCGACGCGGACGGGGACAAGGGCACGCCCTCGGACGGAGGCGGACCATCCGGGGTTGAAGCCCTCGTCGAGGACAAGCAGCCCGCCGGCGCCCGGCAGCGAGACGACCCGGTGCTCCGGCGCCCACCGCTGCACCGGTAACGGCTCGGCGACCCCGCTCGACGACGTCGTCGTCGGATCCAGGGCCACGCCCGCGACGTCGAAGGCCGGCGACGACGTCGCGACCAGCCGGTGCTCCCCTGGGCCGAGGACTGTCGCGCTCGCCCCGCAGACACGGGCGGGGAGCGGCTGCCCGCCCAGCACCGCCGCGCCGGAGGCGACGAGGGCGGTCTGGTAGCTCACCCCGTCCAGGCGCACGGTCGGGCCGGACCCGCAGCCCAGCCGGACGTCTCCGGCCACGGGTGCTGGCGCACCCGTCAGATCCAGCTCGTCGATCTGGGGCGCGGCGGCGCCGGAGGCGGCGGCTCGCAGGTGGAGGGTCACCCGGAGCGTCCGACCGCCCAGCGGCGCGAACGCGAGGCGCCCGTCCGGGCCGGGCGTACCCGTCCGCGTCCCGGCCGCGGTGGCCACCACGACGTGGGTGACCCGCCCCAGCGTGGACCGGGGGGCCTGGAGGCGGAGCCCGGTCACGGTCACCGGGCGGGCGTAGCGCAGGCCCAGGCTGGGCGCCGGGTCCGTGGCGGCGGGGAGCCAGGCGGTCCGCGGGTCGCCGTCGACCGCGGCGCCGGGGCGCGCCGCGGAGTCGGCGACGAGGCGGCTGGAGCCGCTGACCGTCTCGCCCGACGCCGCGTCGAGCAGCGCGTCGAGCGCGCCGCCCTGGCGGGGCGTCACCGTGACCGCGAGCCGCACCGGGGCGCTCGCCGACACCGTGAAGGTGCGGTCCAGCGGCCCCGGCTCGGGCCCGGCGTCGAGGAGCGGCGGGCCGCCGGAGGACTCCGGGACGCAGGCCCAGCCCGGGCCGGAGTCGATGCACGCGCGCCGCGCCCCGGCCTCCCTGGTGAACGCCCAGCGGGTGCCCGGACCGGCGCCCGCGGAGTCGGCCGGCACCACGACGGTCCGGCTGATCGGTGGCAGGCCGAGCACCTCGGCGAGTCCCGGTTGCGCGTCCGGGCCGTCCCCGGTGAGCCGGATGCTGACCCAGGAGGTGTCGCCGGCGGGGAGCGGGACGCTGACCCGCTGCCCCTCGACCGGGCCGCTCCACCGGCCGGCGGCGCTGCGCACGCTCACGGCGCGCGGCTGGGTCGCGGGGGACCCGGCCATGACCAGGAGGAGCCGGGTGAGGCGCACCTGCCGGCCCAGGTCCACCCGCCAGGTCGCGGTCCGCCCGCGCGCCGCCACCCAGGCGGTCGCCGGGTCGCCGTCGACGGCGGCGTAGGGGTCGTACGCCGGCCCGAGGTAGCCCTTGGCGAAGGGGTCCGCGGCGCTCGAGGAGGCGGTGACAGCGGCGGCCCCGATCAGCCTGGTGGTCGTCTGGTGCTCGGTGCCGGCGTACGGGAGCACGTCGGCCGCGGGCCGCCCGCGGGCCGGCTCCGACGACGCGGGCAGGGTCGGGCCGTAGGCGTCGACGCTGTCGGCACCCATGTCGCGCAGCCGTCGGCGCAGCGTGTCGGTGACGAGCATCGGGTCGACCGGTCCGCCGTCGGCGCGGGCGACGTACGGCGTGCCCGGGTCCACCGCGATGTCCCCGGTGAGTGCCTCCGGCCCGCCGCTGAGCCCGACCGGCTGACCGGTGAGCAGCTGCGCGCGGGGCGGCGGCGAGCCGACCCGGAAGACCTCGACGGCGGGGCGTCTGGGCAGGGTGCCGGACACGTCGTCGAGGCCACCTGCGGTCGAGACGAGCGGGCCGAAGGAGGCGGCGAGGCTGATGCCGGGGCTGGCGGCGAGCGCGGCCCGCACCACCGCCGGCGGCGTCGCGGCCGCGTCGGCTGCGAGGTCGTTGCGCAGCACGACGAGGCCGACCCCGGCCCGGTGCAGCGCGGCGGCCAGGCCCGGCGAGCCGACGCCGGTGCTGAGCTGGGCCTCGAAGCCGTCCAGCAGCCGGGTCGCCCCGGGCGCGCCGAGCGGCACCGCCCCCCGGACCGCCCATGGCGAGCGGGCCAGGGCCTGCAGCGGCTCGTCCTCGGGTCGGCCCCAGGTGTACTCGCCGAACCGGGACGCCGGCTCGAGCAGCGCCCGGCCGGGCTGGCCGGCCAGCCAGTCCGCCGTCTGTCGCCAGTACGCGGGGATCGCGGCGAAGCTGCCCCGCGGGGCCAGGCTGCCGGTCCAGGCCGGTGCGGTGGCGAGCACGACCGGGAGGAGGACGAGGGCGAGCCCGGTCGCCGACGCGCCCCGGGGGTGGCCGCGCACCCAGCGGCCTTCGTCGCCGCCGAGGTGCTCGCCGAGCCACCTGACGACCCGGGGCAGGCCGGCCAGTGCCGCGGCGAGGCCGAGCACCACCGCGACGCGCAGCACCGGGTCGAACTTGTGGACGTTGCGGTACGCCGCCAGCGGGCCGTCCAGCAGCCGCTGCACCGCGCCCGCCGCGGGCGCCCCCGCCGCTCCGGCGTACCCGGCGCCCACCAGGACCGTGCCCGCGAGCGCGCACCAGCCGAGGAAGCGTCGCTCCGGGGTGCGACGGTCCGCGAGTCCGGCGAGGCCGGTCCCGGCCACGAGCACAGTCGCGGCTGCCGGGATCGCGACCGCGGCCAGCTCGAACCCCGCGGGCCACTGGGCGCCGAGCGGACCCACCAGGAAGGCGATCCAGTGGTCGGTGCCGCGGAGCACGTTCGACACCGACGTCACGGCCGTGGTGAGCGACGCGGTCTCGATGAGGGACAGGAACGGATAGGCGTACCGGCCCAGGACCAGCAGCGGGAGTGCCCACCAGGCCGTGGCCAGGAGGACGGCCAGCGCCCACCAGCCGGCGAGCGCGCGCCGCCGCGAACCCCCGGCCCGGCTCAGCAGGAACAGGACCGGCACGACGAGCACCGCGCTCGCCGCCGCCGCGTTGACCCCGCCCGCGAACAGCAGGGCCACTCCCGAGCGCGCGGCCGCGCGGCGGGGCGACCCCTGGCGCGACCCCGACACGAGCGGCACCACGACCCAGGGCAGGACCGCCAGCGGGAGCGCCTCCACGGAGATCGAGCCGAGCTCGCTGAGGACGCGCGGGCTCAGCGCATAGGCGAGGGCGGCGATGATGCGGGTGTCGGGGGTGCCGATCCGCAGCTCGCGCGCGAGCCGGCCGAGACCCGCGTACGCCCCCACGAGCAGCACGCTCCACCACAGCCGCTGGGCGGCCCAGGCGGGGACGCGCAGCTCGTGGGCGACCCAGAAGAAGGGGCCCATCGGGAACAGGTACCCGTACGCCTGGTTCTGCAGCTGGCCGAAGGACGCCTGCGGGTCCCACGCCTGCAAGGCGCGGGAGAGGAAGCGCGAGGGGTCCACGACCAGGTCCAGCTTGGTGTCGGCCACGATCCGGCCCGGGGCCTGGCTGAAGGCGATCGCCACGAGGACGGTCGCACCGGTCGCCCAGCGGACCCGCTGGACGAGCCGCGGCGGGCTGGCCGCGGCCTCAGACACGGCGCAGGACGAGGAGCAGGTTCCAGGTCAGCACCTCGCGCAGGCCGGGCACTCGCACCAGCGGCGCCGCCCACGCGGGGTAGTAGCGCGGGCGGGCGGTGAGCAGCTCGGCCCCGTCCTGGCCGCGCGCCCACCGGATGCCGTCGGCGACGGAGACCCGGTACGCCGTCTCGCCCACCCGGTTCTTGGGCGGGTGCCCGTAGCGGCGCTCGTAGCGGCGGATCGCCCGCTCGCCCCCGAGGTAGTGCCACGGGGAGGTCTCGTGGCCGCCCCACGGCGACAGCCAGTTCGTGTACGCGACGACGACCAGCCCGCCCCGGCGAGTCACCCGCACGAGCTCGGCCCCGAGGCGCTCGGGGCGCACGACGTGCTCGAAGACGTTGCTGCAGAAGCACACGTCGACCCCGCCGTCCGCGAACGGCAGCGCCTCCCCCCTCGCGGCGACGAGCACGACGCGCGAGTCGGCCCTGAGGTCGGCGCGTTCCGGGTCGGCGGCGACGTAGCGGGCGCCGCGCTCCTCGAAGGCGGCGGCGAACTCCGGGCGGCCCGCGCCGACGTCGAGCACGACCCGCCCCGCCAGGTCGGTGTAGGCCAGCACGGTGCCCACCGAGTCCTCGGCGAGCACCGAGTAGAAGCGCTGCGGCTCGGTCTGCTCGACCGCGAACGCCCGCACCAGCCGGACGGAGCGGGCCAGCCCCCCGGGCGGCTTCGGCCGGGCCTGGGGCATCCGGGCATGCTAGCCGCGCGGTGACGGGCGACCCGCGAGCAGCGCGGACGGCGTTACCCGTGAGTAGGATCCCGCGTCGATGCCCAGTCGCCCGAGGACGGGGGGAACGTGCGGGTCCTGATCCTGTCCTGGCGCGACGTGGCGCACCCGGAGGCGGGCGGCTCGGAGACCTTCGTCGACCGGGTGGGCACCCGGCTGGCGGCCATGGGGCACCGGGTCACGGTGTTCACGGCCCGCTACCCGGGCTCGCTCCCCGACGAAGTCGTCGAGGGCTGCCGGTACGTGCGCCGCGGCGGGCGCAACAGCGTGTACGCCCAGGCCGCGCGCTACCTGCTGACCCACCGCGACGTCGACGTCGTCGTGGACATCCAGAACGGGGTGCCGTTCTGGTCCCCGGTGTGGTCGCGTCGGCCGGTCGTCGCGGTGGTCCACCACGTGCACCGGGAGCAGTGGCCCGAGGTCTTCGGCCCGGCCAAGGCGCGGTTCGGCTGGTGGCTGGAGTCCTGGCTCGCGCCACGCCTCTACGCGCGCGAGCGCTACCTCACCGTGAGCGAGGCCACCGCCGCGGAGCTGACGGGACTGGGCATCCCGGCGGCGCGGATCACGGTGGCCTACAGCGGCAACGACCTGCCCGATCCGAGGCTGACCGCCGGTATCCCCCGCACCGCCTACCCGTCGCTGGTCGTCCTGGGCCGTGTCGTGCCCCACAAGCGGGTCGAGCTGGCGGTGGACACCGTGGCCGCGCTCCGGCCCCGGCATCCAGGCCTTCGGCTGACCGTCGTCGGCACGGGGTATTGGGAGGAACAGGTTCGTCGCCACGCCGAACGGCTCGGCGTGGCGGACGCGGTGGACTTCGCCGGCTTCGTGGACGAGGCGACCAAGCACCGCCTGCTCGCTGCCGCGTGGGTGGCCCTGCTGCCCTCGGTCAAGGAGGGCTGGGGGCTCGTCGTCGTCGAGGCCGCCGCCCAGGGGACCCCCACCGTCGCCTTCGCCTCCGCCGGGGGCACGCAGGAGTCGGTGATCGACGGGGTGACCGGGCTCCTCGTCGACGACGAGGCGGGGTTCGTGTCCGCCGTGGAGCGCCTGCTCTCCTCAGCGCCGCTGCGCCACGCCCTCGGCGAGGCTGCGGTCGCCCACGCCTGGCAGTTCAGCTGGGACACCACCGCGAAGGCCGTCGCCCGCGTGCTCGAGGAGGCGACGTCGCCGGCACCTCGCCCGGACGACGGGGCAGTTCACTTCGAGTCGTAGGTCACCACGGGGGCCGTCGCCGGGGTCGTGGAGCGCGCGGTCAGGTTGACCACCGCGACGCTGGCCAGGCCCGCCAGCACCCCGCCGACCACGATCGCGAGGATGAGCGCCAGCAGCACCGCTCCCGCGTCGGCCCGGTCCCGGTCCGCGGACCGATCACCGCTGCTCATGGGTGGCCTCCTCCGGCGCCGGGGCAGGACTCGAGACTACCAGCGAGGGACGTCGGACCAGCAGAGCCCGACGCGTCGTGACTGCGACGACGGCCGCGGCGAGGAGCAGCCAGCCGAGCACGGCTCCGGCCACGAGCTCCGACCGCCGCGGCGGGGGCTGCGGCGTCCCGAGATCGAGCACCAGCAGGCCGGGACCCCGATGGAGGACCGACGAGCCGGCGAGCGCGGACTCGGCCTGTTCCGCGCCGGGAGCCGTCAGGTCGATGACGGCGAACCCGACGCCCTCGGCACGAAGCCCCGGCGCCAACGGGGACCCGGCCTCGACCAGCGCGGCCACCCGGGCCGCACGGGGGTTCTCCCCCCGCACGGTGCGGCGGGCCAGGGGGAGGCTGTCGTTGACGAGGACGACCCGACCGAGCAGGCGTCCCATGGGGTCCAGGGTGACCCGCTCGCCGTTCCAGGACGGGCGGCGGTACGCCGTGAACGGCAGCGACACCACGTCCCCCCCGTGCGGGAGGTGGGCGAACAGGCGCTGGACCTGCACCCACTCCTGCGGGTAGTCCACCGCCTGCAGCCGCCCCCCGACCCCCCAGGCCAGGCTGGGCAGGGCGATGACCGGCACGGCGACCAGGGCGACCGCGAGCGGGGCCGCCGCCCCGACGCGTCGGACGAGGCGGTCCACGGCGAGGCCCACGACCGTCGCGGTGAGCAGCACGAACGGCATGAGCAGCTTCTGGCCGTCGCGGAGGAGCCCCAGCCCGTAGCCCTGCCCATCGCGAAGGACGGCGGACAGGCCAGGGGTCGCCCCCGCTCCGGCGAGGAGGAGGCCAAGGGCTCCGGCGGCGCAGAGCCCTGGACCGAACGGGGGCCCGGACGAGCCGAGCAACCGAGGCAGCCCGAGGAGGAACGCCGCCACCAGCGTCACGAGCGCCGCTGCGGGCAGCAGGACACCGCCTCGTTCCGCGGGCCAGGTCGCCGGGTTCCACAGGCCCCCGAGCGTGAGCAGGCTGCCCCAGGTCCCGAGACCGGTGTCGGCCCTCGCCGCGAACGCCGCGACGCCCGTGGGGTCGGCACCCAGCCCGCCCGAGCGGACCACCTCGGGGACGACCCACACCATGGCCACGGCCGCACCGGGAACGACCACGCCCGTGACGACGCGCCGGACCTGCCGCCGGTAGGGAGCCCCGAGCGGCCAGGCTCCCACCAGCAGCGCGCAGCCGGCACCGACCAGGCCTGACGTCGACCCGCACAGCCCGGCCACCACCACCCACACCGCGGTGTCCGCGCCTCCTGTCGGCTCGCCCGCGCGCAGCCGTCCGGCGGCCTCCACGACCCACGGCAGCACGGCGAGCCCGAGCAGGTACGCCCAGTGCCCGATGACCAGCCGCTCGAGCACCCACGGGTTCCAGACGAAGACGACGGCCGCGCCGACGCCGCCCGCGATCCCGGGCACCAGCCGGGCCGCCCCCGATGCGCCCAGCACGAACACGAGGCACAGCAACAGCTTCTGGACCACGTCGCCCGGCACCAGGTGTTCCGCGAGGGCGACGAGCAGGTCCTCGGGCACCGCCCGCGGGGTCGACCCGTCCGCTCCCCAGGTCGTCGCCGTGACCGGCATGTGCGGGACGAAGACCATGTCGTAGGACAGGACGTAGCCCCGGCGCACCAGCACCGGACCCAGGACGACGGCGGCGGACACAAGGCCGACGAGCGCCCCCACCCAGGCGTTGAGCCGTCGCGTCGCCACGTCGGTGGTCACGGCGGCTCGTGCGCGGCGAAGGCCTCGCCGAGCCGCACCGCCTGTCGGCGGAGGTCGTGGTCGACCTCGACCAGCGCCCGGTTCGCCGCCCCCACGCGACGGCGGCGGGCCGGATCCTCGAGGAAGAGCACGAGAGCCTCGGCGAGCGCCTCCGGGTCGTCAGGAACGAGCAGGTTGTCCCCCCGCACCGCCTCATGGTTGGTGCCACAGGCGGTCGTCACGACCGGCAGGCCGCAGGCCATCGCCTCGAGGTAGGCCAGCCCGAACTGCTCGTTCCACTTCCAGGTGGGCCGTGGCGCGGTGACGAAGACAGCCGCCCGCCGAAGGGTCCGCGCCACGGCGCCGGCATCCCCGGCGGGCAGGAGGCGGACCCCGGACGCGGGGTCCGCGGCGGCGCGAGCCACCCGCGGCAGCAACGGTCCGCTGCCCATGACCTCCAGGCGGGCCTCGGGCACCCGGCGCCGGACCAGGGCGAAGGCGGCCAGCACCCGGTCGATGCCCTTGTTGCGAGCGAGGGGGGAGACGAAGGCGAGCACCGGGTCGGTCACCGGCTCCGGCGCCGGGTGGAAGACCTCGACGTCCACCCCGGGGGGGACCACTGAGACGCGGCTGGTGTCGACGCCCAGGGCGAGCAGGTGCGTGCGCGCCGCCTGGACCATGCAGACGAACAGCGTCGCGCCCTCCAGCGCGCGCCGGGTCGCCGATCGATAGGGCGGGATCCGGTAAAGCGGCTGATAGGGGTCGTTCTCCCAGGTGAGCACCGCCTGGCGCAGCCGGTGGCGACGCGCGTACTCGGCGACCTGACCGGTGACCAGGGAGCACAGCTCGAGCGAGGCGCACCAGTCGAAGTCCGGCGGGACGTCGTCCAGCCGTCGCTGCCAGGCCAGGGCGCCGGCCTCCACGAACCTCGTGACCGGCCGGCGGAACTCCCCGTCCACCCAGGTGATCCGTCCGGGCAGCTGCGGGTGGGTCCCGATCGCGGTGACCGAGGTCTCGGGCATCGCCGCGAGCCAGCTGAGCTCGCGACCGGGACGCTCGTCGGCGAGCGAGGCCCAGAGCAGGCGACGGGGGGTCACGCCGACCGCGCGCCGGCGCGCCCCGTCCAGTAGCCGACGCCGTAGGCGGCGGCCTCGCCGGCGCGCATCAGCGCGATCCCGCCGGTGAGCACCGGGTGGTGGGCGAGCCGGCGGCGGTGCCGCGCCAAGGCCGCCAGGGTCAGCCGTCCCTGCCCGGCGAGCGCTCCCGGGTGTGCCCCAGCGAAGCTGGGCAGGCTGCGGCCGTAGTACACCCGCTTGGCGAGGATGGCGCGCAGGGTGAGACGGCCCTCGTCGTGCAGGATGTGGACGTCGGCGCAGTGCGCGAGGACCGCCCCGGCCGCGTCCAGCCGAAGCCGCAGGTCGACGTCCTCCGGGCCGGCCATGCTCTCGTCGAAGCCACCGAGGCGCTGGAGGACGTCCCGGCGCAGCAGCCGCGGGTAGTACATCGCCGGGTCGTCCAGGTAGCAGGAGCGCTCGAGGGCCCGGCACGCGGTCCAGTAGCCAGGGCCGACGCTGATCTCGGGGATCGACACCGCGTCGGCGCCTGTCTCGAGCGCCACGCGCACCGCGGCGGACACCGTCCGCGGGGGCAGCACCATGTCGGAGTCGACCCACAGGACGTACTCGCCCGAGGCCGCCGCCACGCCGACGTTGCGCTGCGTGCTGCGCTCGGGACCGGCGAGCAGCAGCTGGTCCGCGTAGCGGCGCGCGATGCCCGGGGTCGCGTCGCTGCTGTGGTTGTCGACGACGATCAGCTCGAGCGGCTCATGGTCCTGGGCCGCGACCGAGCGCAGGCACGCCTCGAGGGTCCGCTCCACGTTCCTCGTCGGCACGATGACGCTCACCCGGGGCGGGGCCGGCTGCGCTGCCACGACCCGGGAGTGTGCCAGACCGCCGCCGGCGGCTCGGGCGGACCACTCCGACCGACAGCAGCACCAGCCCGACGAGGGCGAGCAGGTTCGGCCACGGGTTGCGCGCCACCAGGTCGGGGCTCACCTGGCCCCAGCGGGCGTGGTTGCCGGCAACGAAGGCGACCCCGAGGAGGGCCCACGCCGCGAGACCGAGGCCGAGGACCGTGCGCGCCCGTGGGGGGCGCACGAGGTGCCAGGCGAGCAGCGCGAGGGCCACGGCGAGCGCGACCAGCCCGCCGAGGAAGCCGGCGGCGAGGACGATCAGCGCCCACCGGAGGATCTCGGCGCGTCGGGGGTCGGCGGGCGGCGGCTGCCGGTGCCGGTCCGGCGGCAGCGCCTCCCGGCGCCCTCGGACGGCGAGCCCGACGCACAGCATCAGCCCGAGCGCCGACGCGGCGAGCGCGAGGTCCGCGCCGCGCTGCGGGCCGTAGCTGACGACGATGCGGTGCGGGCCTCCCGCGGGGACGAGCCAGCCGGTCGACCACCCGTCGACGACGACCGGGCGGCCGAGGCCGGTGCCGTCGAGGGAGGCGTGCCAGCGGGGGTCGTAGGACTGCCCGAGGACGAGGTAGTACGGCGTGGCGGAGGCGCCGACCTGGACCGTCGCCGTCGTGCGACCCGACGCGACCTGTGCCGTCGGTGGGGTCGCCGACGGGGCGGCTCGGTCGAGGGTGTCGCGCATCGTGACGGAGTCCAGCGTCCAGTCCGGCAGCGCGCGCAGCTGGTGGGCGCCGGCCGCTAGCGGCACCGCCGCCGACCGGCAGGGACCGAACGGGACCGCCGCCGAGGAGGTGATCGGGCCGAGCAGGTGGACGGCGAGTCCGCGGCCGTCCAGCGTGGCCACCGTGGCGCAGGCGTCCGCCGCGCGGGCCGGGTCGAAGCGGATGCGCCCTCCGGCGGCGTCGGTGTCGAGGATGCGCACGGTGCCCGATCCGCTGACGGCCGTGATCCGCAGCTCGACGCTTCGTCCTCGGGTCGGGGTGACGGCGATGGTGTGCATGCCCGGGCCGACCGCTCCCCCGCCGACGGCACGCCCGTCGACGCTGACCTCGATGCGGGTCGCCCAGCCGCCCTGCCACTGCTCGGGCGGCTGGGTCACCGTGACGCTGCGGACCACCCGGTCGGGCCCGGTGACCCGCAGCCACGCGCCGAGCGGGACCGCGGGTGCCCACCCGGTCCCGCGCGAGTCGTCCACGGCCATCGAGGCGCGCACCGTCGGGAGGTCGAAGGCGCGCGAGCTCGACACCGCCGTGATCGCTCCGGTCGCCCCCGCCAGCCGGTCCAGCTCAGGCTCAGGGAGCGTCGCCCCCGGCTCGACGGTGCCGGAGACGTCGTAGCTGCGGGCGAGCGGGAGACTGAAGTCGCGGTCGAGCGCGGTCTCCTCGTCGTCGCTGGCCGTCGCGGCGACGCCGGTGACGCGGGTCAGCTGGACGTCGACGGGGGTCCTCGCCAGGTCGGCGCGGCCCGCCGCAGGCAGGGTGGCCGCGAGCCGCTGGACCGTCAGGGGAAGGGCCGCCGCCGGCCGGACGGCGTACGGCAGCCCGGAGATCTCGGCGATCCCCACCATGGTCTGCGCCGGCCCGGTGGCCGTCCCCACACTGACCCGCAACGAGCGCCCGGCGGCCCCTCGCAGGTCGGCGACGGCTCGGCCGTCGGGCGACACCGGGACCTCGACGGTGCGAGACCCGGCGCTCACCCGGAGCCTGGTGATGCGGTAGTCGCCGGCCGCGACGGTGCGCAACGTCAGGCGGCCGTACGTCCATGAGCGGTCGGTGCTCACCGTGAGGGCCTGCCCGACCGCCGTGCCGAAGTCGCCGAACCACCACGCGGTGCTCGGGTCGCCGTCGACGGCGTTGACCGGGGCCGCCTGCGGGAGGGTCCCGAAGACCGACCCGGACGAGGTGGCGTCGACCCTGACGCCCGGAGTGCGCAGCGTCGTCTGGTCGGCGGCGCCGAACAGCGCGCGGGTCGGGCCCGGGTCCTCGTCGGCTCGCAGCAGCGGCCCGAGGCCGTCGGTGAGCCGGCCGGCAACCGTGGTCCGCCGCCGGTTGCTGTCCGTCAGCACGATGCGGGCCCCGCCGGCGAGGACCTGCCGGAACGCCGCCGCGTCCAGGTCACCCGCGTACCGGAAGGCATCCCCGCTCGTGATCAGGCCGGAGGTGAGCGCGGGCGGGACCGCGAACCCGTCCCCCATGACGACGACGGTCGGCGCCGCGGACTCGGTGTGCACCGGATCGCCGGCCCCGGTGACGGCGTAGCGCTGCAGCGGGGGCAGCAGGCTCTCGAACGGGTCGGCCGGGGCCACGGTCGGCGACAGCGTGTTCTCCCCGGGGGCGCCGTAGTTGCGCACCGGGCGGAGCCCAGGGTCGGCGGACACGACCGACTGGACGGTCGCCGGACGAGCCCCGGCGGTCTGCTCCCAGACCACGTCGTTGCGCACGAGCACGTCGCCGACACCGAGCCGCGCGGCGACCACGGACAGCGCCCCCGCCGGGAGGCTGCCCTCCTGGACGCCCTCGTCGACGGCCTGCAGCAGGTTCGCCGCCTCGGTGCCGGTGACCGGGATGACGTAGCGGACCAGCGTCGGGCGGGTGAACAGCGAGTTGCCGATGTCGTCCGGCCGTTCCCGCGACCAGCGGTAGTCGGAGGAGACCTGGCCGGGGAGGAACCAGACCCGCTGGTCGGCGGGACCGCTGTCGAGGTCCGCCGCCGCCTGCCGCCAGTAGTCCGGGACGGGCATCGGGCTGGTGTACATCCCCCCGGTCCACCACGGCCCCACCGCGCCGATGAGGACCACCGCGGCCCCGGCGCCGAGCACCGCGGCCCGCCGTCGGCGCTGCGGCGACACCAGGCCGGGCGGGGCGAGGAGACGGTGGACGGCCGCCGCGACGAGCACCGAGACGGCCAAGACGAGACCGGCGCCGGCCTTGTTCGTGGTCCGAAAGGCGCTGAGCCCCGGTACGTGCTCGAAGCCGGCGGCCAGCAGCGTCGCGAACGGCGACCCGAGCGGGGTCGGGTAGAGCCCGACCATCACGGCGGCGGTCAGGACGAGCGCGGCGAGCGCCGCGAGCCGCACGGCGCCACGCGCCACGACCAGGGCGACGCCGATGAGGAGCACCCAGCCGAAGCTCAGCAGCACCACGGCCACGTTGGTGAGGTACCCGACCTGGCCAGGCAGCCACGGCCCCCCCGCGTCGCCGCCGTACAGGGGCCACAGGCCGAGGCCCCGCAGCACCTCGGCCCACGAGGAGACCGACGCGATCCCGGTGACGGACTCGGAGTTGCCCACCACGGTCTGCCCGGCCCGCAGGGCGTACGCGGTCGGGACCAGCCAGTACAGCGACAGCAGCAGGGACAGCAGCCCCCACCGCAGCAGGACCGCCCCGACGTGGGTCCACGAGCAACGGGTGCGATGGCGCGCGAGCACCAGGAACGGCGGGATGACCACCAGCTGGATGAGGGGCACGACACCGGCGTTCATGCCCGTCATCGCGGCGAACAGCAGGGCCGCCACCGCCGGGTAGCGCCAGCCGCCGCGCGAGCCCACGGCCCGGCACAGCGCGGCGACCAGCCAGGGCAGCAGGGCGTACGGCCACAGGATCGCCAGCGTCCCCCCGGCGACCACCACGTAGGGGTTGGCGACGTAGACCACCGCCGCGGCCAGGGGGACCCACGGGCTGCTCGGTGATCCGACCAGCCCGCGGGCCAGCCGGGCCGCTCCCCAGGCGGCGAGGGTCAGGAGCAGCAGCCGGAGCAGGCGGGCGGAGACGTCGGCGTCGGCGCCGAACGCCTGGATCACGGCGACCACAGCAGTCACCGGCGCGAGACCGACGTTGAAGCTGGGGAAGCCGAGCTCCGGCGTCGACTGCCAGGCCGAGAGGTACGCACCGAGGCTGCGCACCGGGGCGAGGTAGACCTCGGGCTTGATGTCGGGGTTGAAGACGCCCGGTGAGTTGGCGAACACGAGCAGGGCCAGCAGGCACCAGAGCGCGATCGCCACGGCGCGGGGTGAGACCGGTGAGACCGGTGAGGTCGGTGAGGTCGGTGAGGCCGGGGCCCGCACGCGCACTCCCTGCGGGACGCTCACCCTCCACCCTCCGGACTCGAGGCGGGGGCCGTGCCCCCGCCGCTCGAGGCTATCCCGCGGTGACCGCGGCGACCCTGCTTCGAGCCACCGGCCCTCCCGTGGGGTCTTCACTAGCATCGTCGTCCACCACCGGACAGGGAGAAGGCGTTGGCCGTCGACAGTGCCCGGTCGCTGGGCCGGGCCGGCGTGCTCGTCGGCGTCGCGTCCGCCGCCGCCAACGTCCTCGGGTTCGTGTTCCTGGCGCTGCTCAGCCGGGCGTACTCCCCGGCGCAGTTCGGCGAGGTCTCGGCCCTCCTCGGCGTCGGGGCGATCGGAGCCGTACCCGCGGTCGCGGTCCAGCTGCTCATCGCCCGCCAGCTGGCGGCGGCACCCTCGGGCGCTGATGTGGTCTCCGGTCGCGCGGTCCTCGCCCTGGGGTCGGTCCTGTTCGCCGCCGTCCTCCTCGCCACCCCTGTCCTGCGCCCGGTCCTGCACATCCACGCGACGGCCTCGCTGCTGTGGGTCGGGCTCTCGCTGGTGCCCTTCACGGTGGGCGGGGGCCTGCAGGGACACCTGCTGGGCGCCGAGCGCTTCCGCGTGTACGCCCTCGGGCTGCTGCTGGTGAGCGGGGCCCGGGTGCTCACCGGCGGCGTCGCGCTCGGCGCCCGGACCAGCATCTCCACCACGATGGCCGTCCTCGCGGTGGCGACCCTGGGTGCGGTCCTGGTCCTGGCCGCGCTCACCCGGGTCGGCTGGTGGTGGCGTCCGGGCCGCACCCACGGCTGGTCTCGCGAGGTACGGCCGTTCGGGGTGATCCTCTTCGGGATCGGCGGGTTCCTCGTCCTGTCCGGGCTCGACCTCCTGCTGGCCCGGCACTACCTCGTGAGCCGGTCCTCCGGCGTGTACGCGGTCGGGAACCTGTTCACCAAGGCCGGCCTGTGGGGCCCGCAGTTCGTCGCGATCGTCGTCTTCCCCCGGTTGTCGGCCGGAGCCGGGCGCGGGCTGCTCGTGCGCGCGGTGGCGGCGGTCGTCGTCCTGGGCGGGATCGGGATCGGGCTGGTCGCGGCGCTCGGTCCGTGGATCGTCACGACGGTGGCGGGAGACGCCTACGCCGCCGCCGGCGGCTACGCGTGGCTGTTCGCGGTCCTCGGGATCCTGCTGGCCCTCGTCCACCTGCTGCTGCTCGGTTCGGTCGCCGAGCACAGCGGGTGGGCCAGTGCGGCCGTCTGGGTGGCCGTCGCGGCCGAGGTCGTCCTCGTCGCCACCATCGGCAGCGGCTCCGTCCGCGCCGTGCTCGTCAGCGCGACGGCGGTGACCGGCACCCTGGTGGCCGTGGCGCTCATCCGGCGCCTACGTGCACCCGGCGCCGCGCCCGCCGCCGCGCTACCCGCCGGGGCCGACGCTGCGTGAGCGCTTGGGGACCAGCCGCTTGGCCAGGGGGACCAGACCCGGGAAGCGGTGCAGCGCGCGCCAGACGAGCGAGGTGGCCGGACCGCGGACGCGGACCTGGAAGACCCGTCTGACCTGGACGTCCGGCGACAGGCGCGCCGCCGTCGCGCCGCTGCGACGGTAGGCGAGCAGCGCCAGTCCGTTCGCCCAGCGGGGGTCGTCGTCGTGGGCGGCCTCGAACGTGCGCAGCAGCGACCAGTCCGGGTGCGCCCGCACGTAGCGCTCGGTGGCCCGCGCCACCATCGGCCACGAGGCGTCGTCGACGAGCACGAGGGCCTCGTCGGCGAGCAGCGGCTCGACCACGCCCAGGGCCAGCCAGTGCGCCAGGCCCGTGTGCGCGCCGTCGTAGAAGTAGACACCGACCGGGCGCCCGACGGCGGCCGGGGAGGCCAGCACCTCGAAGCAGTCGCCCTCCAGCAGCTCGAAGTCGCTGCCCTCGGGCGCGTAGCGCTCCAGGTTGGCGCGCAGCTCCTCCCGCGCGTCCGTCCCGAGCATGCCGAACTCCAGGAAGTTCTCCACGGCGACCACCCGTCGCTTCGCCGCGACGGGCAGCACCGCGCACACCGACCGCCCCTTGAAGGTCCCGACCTCGAGATACGCCTCGGTCTCCGGGAGCAGGCTCGCGGCCAGGCTCAGCACCGCCAGCTCGGCGGGCGTGGTGAAGCCCGACACGTGCTCGACGAGGTCGGCGAAACGCCCGTCCGCGGGGACGCCGAGCTCGGGGGGGCCCTCGAAGGCTCGAGGAAGCTCGGCGAGGAACGCCTCGATGTCCATGACCCGCCGGACGTTATCGGACCGGGCCCACCGCTCAGGGCAGCCGGACCACCAGCGCCTGCCCGGTGGGCAGGTACACCGGGCACTCGGGCCGTCCGGCGAAGTACTCGTCGACGGCCGCCCGGGCGCCCGGGCACGACGTCCAGCCGTAGTCGTCCACGACGAGGAACCCGCCGGGAACCAGGCGCGGGTGGAAGAACTCGCACGCGTCGCGGACCGAGGGGTAGATGTCCACGTCGACGTGGACGAGCGCGAACCGGCGGTCCTCGAGACCTGCGGCGGTGCCGGGGAAGACTCCCGGGTGCACCTGGGCGCAGGGCCGGTCGGAGAGCAGGGCCTCGACGGCGGCGAGCGAGGTGTCCGCGAAGTCGCCCTCCCGGTGGAGGTCACGCGCGGCGTCGACCAGCGGCATACCGGCGAAGGTGTCGAAGAGGTGCAGCGCGCGCCCGGCCGGCTGGGCGACGTCGGCGAGCAGCCGGGCGGTCCCGCCCTGATAGACCCCGACCTCGGCGAAGTCCCCGTGCAGGTGCAGCGCCTGGCGGGCCAGCGCCTCCAGCACGTACGCCGCCTGCGGGGTCACCAGGGTCAGGCGCCGAAGCGCCGCGTAGCGGCCGGCGAACCCGGTGTCGTCCTCCCACAGGTGGGCCGGGTTCGGCCGCCCGTCGACGGTGCGCTGCACGCGCCAGCCGTACCTGGCGAGCAGGTCCGCGACGCGACGCTCCAGCCGGGGGTCGACCCTCACGACGTCCTCCCCCGCCCCGCCGCGTCGAGCAGCGGCAGCAGCCAGCGGCCCACGAGGCGGCCGCCGGGGGCGCCGACGTGGACGCCGTCCGGACGTACCAGCACCCCGTCCACCCGCGGCTGGTAGCTCCCGCCGGGGCAGAGCAGGCTCCGGTCGTCGAGCAGGGTCACGTCCGGGTGCCGGGCCGCGAACTCGCGCAGCACGGCATTGACGTGCTGCTGGCGGGCGGCGTCGTTGACCACCGGGGCGAGCTGGACGCCGTCGACCGCCCACGAGGCCTGCCCGAAGCAGGGGACGTCGAGCACGAGCAGCGGGACCCGCCCACCCGTCGTGGCGGTCCGTACCGCCTCCAGCCGGGCCAGCAGCGCCGCGTCAGCCGCGGGAGTGCCCACCCGCAGGACCGAGCCGCCGACCAGCTTGTCGAAGAGGTCCCAGTAGCCCATCGAGAACAAGACGACGTCCGGGTGGACCTGGCGCGCCGCGGCCGTCCACTGGTCGAGATAGCCGTCGCACTGCGGTTGCGCGGGGGTCACCGTGGTCCCGACGACGACCGTCTGCGTCAGCAACCCGCACCCGATGACCGTCGACTCGGAGATCGCATAGCCCCGCATGAGGTCCCGCGGCAGGTACCAGCTGAGGAAACGACCGGGTGAGTCACCGATCACCAGCAGCGAGCGCTGACCCGGGCCCGGCGCGGCGACACGGGTCTCGTAGGTGCCCGTGCTCGCGATCGCCGGCGCGGGGAGCGCACCCCACGTGCCGGCGACCAGGCACACCAGCACGAGGCACACCGCCGCGAGCGCCACCGCCGCGGTGCGGCCTGCGGACAGCCGCACGGTGAGGCGGCCGGTCCGGATCGGCCGCTCGACGAGGACATAGGACGCGGCCGCCGCCACGAGCGTCGTCGCGAAGCGCACGGTGAGCAGCCCCCACCCGTGCAGCCCCGTGCGCTCGGGGGTGAGGAGGAGGAACAGGGGCCAGTGCCACAGGTAGAGCCCGTAGGAGATCAGCCCGACCAGGACGAGCGGCCGCCATGACAGCGCTCGGGCCGCCGGCCCGCGCGGCGCGCGGCGCAACCCGTCGAGGACCAGGGCGACCGAGACGCACAGCAGGGCGAACCCGCCGTCGTACAGCCACCGGCTGCCGTCGCGGCTGTGCACGATGACGAACAGGGCGAGCAGCCCGCCGACGACGGCTTCGACACTGCCGAGCCGGTCGTCGCGGACGCTCCCGGGCCCGCCCGGCGACGGCCGGGGGCGGTTGAACACCAGGACCGCCAGACCGGACCCGATGAGCAGTTCCTGCACCCGGGTGTCGGTGCCGTAGTAGAGGCGGGCCGCGCTCGCGCCGTGACCGGCGAGCCACGCGGTCCACAGGGCGGAGAGGGCGGCGAGGCCCAGCAGGGTGGCGGCGAGCCCGGCCCGGCGGCGCCGGGCGAGCAGGACCAGCCCGCCGAGCACGAGCGGGTACACCCAGTACCACTGCTCCTCGATGCCGAGGGACCACAGGTGACGCAACGGGGACGGCGCGCTGAACTGGTCGAAGTACGACTGCCCGGTCAGCATGAACCGCCAGTTGGCGACGTAGGCGAGCGAGGCCAGCCCGTCCCCGCGCAGCTGCCCGAGCCGGGCCGGGCCCTCGTAGAGCCGTGCCGTCAGACCCACGAACGCCAGGACGAGGAACAGGGCGGGTAGCAGGCGGCGGGCCCGGCGCAGCCAGAACCGGGTCACGTCGACCGAGCCCCAGCGCGCCCGCTCGGCCAGCAGCAGGCTGGTGATGAGGTAGCCGCTGAGGACGAAGAAGATGTCGACGCCGAGGAAGCCACCGTGGGCCCAGCCGACGCCACCGTGGTAGAGCATGACGAGGAGCACCGCGACCGCCCGGAGCCCGTCGAGGCTCGGCTGGTAACCGAGGGCGGGCGCCGCCGCCGGCTCACCGGTGCGCGGCCGGGTCGGGGCCTTCGTCTCGGCTGGTGAGCTCACGACGTCCCGGATCAGTCAGCCGCCGGGCCCTGGCCGTGGTCGGCGAAGAGGGTGTCGCCGTCGCGGTTGCGCGTGCCCCGCTCGGTCCGCCGGGTCGTGCCGAAGGTCCACAGTCCCCCAGCGACGACGACGAGCGCGGCGAGACCGAGGCCGGCGGCCTGCAACTGCCGCTGCCGCACCAGGCCGGAGCAGACGGACGCCGCGAAGCTGCCCGCCGCCGGCTGCGCCGCGGTGCCGCAGCGGAAGGGCGCGCCGGACAGCGTCGGCCGCTCGATCGGGACCACGAGGACGAAGCCCGCGGCGAGCAGCAGGAGGAGGGCGACGACCACGCTGCCTCGGGCACCCCGGGACAACGTCGTCACGGTCCGCGTCTCCACCTCCGAGGTCGACATGCCAGGGAGCCTAGCTGGCGAGGTGGCCCGCTCCTCCCAGGTCGGGGTGGCGCCGGAACCAGTCAACGGTCGTGCGGATCCCCTCCTCCACCGCGACGACGGGCTGCCAGCCCAGGACGTCGCCGGCGAGGGAGATGTCGGGGCGGCGTACCGAGGGATCGTCCTCTGGCCGGGGGACGAAGACGATCGGTGAGGCGGAGCCGACGATGGACACGACGAGCTCGGCCAGCTTGAGCACCGACAGCTCGCCCGGGTTGCCGATGTTCATCGGCCCGGGGTGGCCGCTGCCCAGCAGGCGGACCAGCCCCTCGATCTCGTCCACCACGTAGCAGACGGAGCGGGTCTGCTCGCCGTTGCCGGCCACCGTGACGGGTTCGCCGCGCAGCGCCTGGGTGATGAAGGTCGGGATCGCCCGCCCGTCGTCCGGGCGCATCCGTGGCCCGTAGGTGTTGAAGATGCGCGCGATGCCGGTGTCGGTGCCGAACGCGCGGCGGTACGCCATGGTGACCGCCTCGGCGAAGCGCTTGGCCTCGTCGTACACCCCCCGCGGCCCGACCGGGTTGACGTGCCCCCAGTACGTCTCCGGCTGCGGGTGGACCTGCGGGTCGCCGTAGGCCTCGGACGTCGAGGCGAGGAGGAAGCGAGCGCCCTTCTCGCGGGCCAGGTCGAGGGCGTGCCTGGTCCCCTCGGAGCCGACCCGAAGGGTCTCGATGGGCAGCTGCTGGTAGTCCACGGGCGAGGCGGGCGACGCGAAGTGGAGGACGGCGTCGACCGGGCCGGCGACGTCGAACGGCGCCGACACGTCGACCCGCTCGAAGGCGAACGCGGGATCGTCGGCGAGGTGCGCGATGTTGGCGGTGGTCCCGGTGCTCAGGTTGTCCAGGCACAGCACGTGCCACCCGTCGGCCAGCAGCCGGTCGCACAGGTGGGAGCCCAGGAAACCGGCTCCCCCCGTGACGACCGCTCGCCGGGCCGCTTCG